>NZ_JACOMP010000113.1:0-4537 GCF_014466085.1 Thermosynechococcus sp. OHK43 | reverse complement strand
CTCCACCTCCTGATGTAGGTGCTCAATTTCCATTTGCGATTGCTGAAGAATGGTTTCCAAGGATTGGCGATGGTGGCTCATTTCTGCCAGCTCCTGGGCACAGGTGGCTTGGGAGCGCAATTGTTCTTGAAGGGCAACGATCGCCTGTTGTTGAATCTGAGCTGTTTCCTCAGTACGGGCCAGCAAATCCTCGAGAAACGCCTGATTGCGCAGTTGTTGCTTTAATTCATCAATGTAGTGTTGACACTGATCAATGGCTTGCTCTAAGTGCTGGATGCGCCGTTGGCTATTCTCGCCCTCTGCACCAGTTGCCAGTGAGCTTTCCGTCAGAGGCTCAGAGATAGTTGGGTTCCATGGAAAACTAAGTTGGTTGGGGGGCTGTGTTTCCATTGCAGGGGATGTGAGAATGGTGCCACTCTTCCTTAGTCTAAGGGTATCGGGAATCGGGACTAAACCCGGGTTAAGACAAAGAGGCTGCCTTCATTGCCGCGGCTAATTCGCAAATCTTCATCCAGGTAGGTAATGTCAAGCCAGCCCTGTTGATCATTGCTGTTGAGGGGCACATCTAGGGCCATCAGCGGCTGACGGCTGTGGAGTTGGGGAATGAATTGGGCGGGGGAGTAGTAATTCAACCACTGGCGCAGGCCAACAATGGAACGTTCAAAGTACACCTGTACCCGCTGTTGGGTCAAGGGTTCAAATCGGGCCAACACGCTGATAATTCCCTCAAGGAAGGGCAATCCATAGAGTTCAGCAATGTTGTAGATGCGCTGCTGCTGCGGACGAATGCACTGATAAATTTGCCCCAGCTTCACGAGGGGAGAGCGATCTAAGGCGAGAAGGGCCTGACTACTGGTGTAGATCAATCGCCAATCCCCAGCTAATTTTTCAGGGGCATTGAGGGGATCCGAAGTGGGATTCATGCCTTCCAGGGAAGCAACAAGGGCAGCTACCTGTTTGCGATCGCGCGGTGTGGCTAGCAGACCTCGATTCAGGCCAGCGATCGCCATCAATAACTCAGCTTTTGCCACAGTTTACCCCTCCTTAATCTAAGGAACTTTTTCGCCCTAATGGGTTGCGTCAAGCCCCCCCTAATTCGAGAATGGGAGAAATCCCCCTCGCCCTTCAGGTTAGCGAAATGCGGATCGCGCTATTTACTGAGACATTTTTGCCTAAAATTGATGGCATTGTTACCCGTTTATGTCAAACTGTCCGACATCTGCAGCGGAATGGCCATCAGGTGCTAGTGGTGGCCCCCGAGGGCGGGTTAGACCATTACGAAGGCGCGCGCATCTATGGTGTCTCCGGTTTTCCCCTCCCATTGTATCCTGAACTCAAATTGGCCCTGCCGCGACCCGCTATTGGCAAAGCCCTAGAGGCCTTTGAACCCGATCTGATCCATGTGGCCAACCCAGCTGTCTTGGGCTTGGCTGGTCTGTACTATGCCCAGAAACTCCAATTGCCCTTGGTGGCCTCCTACCACACCCACTTGCCCCAATACCTGAAGTACTATGGCTTGGGTTTTCTGGAGGAGCTCCTCTGGTTCCTCTTGCGCTGGGGCCATAACCGCGCCCAACTCAACCTGTGTACCTCAACGGCCATGGTGGCAGAGCTGAAAGCCCATGGGATTCGCCATCTGGATCTCTGGCAGCGGGGGGTAGATGTGGAATTGTTTCATCCACAACGCCAAAGTCAAGAAATGCGCCACTTTCTCAGCCAGGGGCATCCAGAAGCCCCCTTACTGCTCTACGTTGGTCGTCTCTCTGCTGAAAAGGAAATTGAGCAAATTAAGCCAATTCTTGAGCAGATTCCCCAGGCACGGCTGGCTCTGGTGGGCAATGGCCCCCATCGCGAGGCCCTGGAAAAACACTTTGCTGGCACACCCACCCATTTTGTCGGCTACCTGCGCGGTGAACGCTTAGCAGGGGCCTTTGCCTCTGCCGATGTCTTTGTCTTTCCCTCGCGCACGGAAACCCTTGGCTTGGTTCTCTTAGAAGCAATGGCGGCGGGCTGTCCTGTGGTGGCTGCCAATAGTGGGGGAATTCCCGATATTGTCACTGATGGGGTAAATGGGTTTTTGTTTGATCCAGCAGACCCTACGGGAGCCATTACCGCTTGTCAGCGCCTCTTTGACTCTCCGGGCGATCGCGAGACCCTACGCCAAAATGCCCGCCAAGAAGCCGAACGCTGGAGCTGGGCGGCAGCCACGCAGCAACTAGAGCAATACTACCAGTCAGTTTTGCCAGTTCCCCAGCGGGATGTGGCTCTTAGTCATTAACCGAATCCCTGAATCGCTTCCCTGAGTTGCGGTAGATCGAGGCTGGCTTGCTTTCCTTGAAGAACGACGTAAAAGCCCCCAAGGCCAAGGGGATCAATGAGTTGGTGGAGTGATTGATGGCGGTTGAGGGCTTGCAGGAGATTGCCATTACTCTGTTGTTGTGCCATTAGGCGATCGCCCAACCCCAAAGCCATGAGAAATAAACTCTGGCGGGTGACATAGAGGGTTTCAAGACCAAATTGCTCACCATAGCATGTTAAAGCGGTTACATCCACATGGGCCGTAATGTCCTGCTCGCCAACAAAGCAGTAAGGATTATCGTGGCAGCGGTGTTGGTAGTAGCACTGCAACGTGCCGCCACAGCGGGCGGGATGATAGTATTGCCGGGCGGGATAACCATAGTCAATGGTGAGAACAAAGCCCCGCTCTAGGTGCTCACTTAGATCCTTGAGCCATGGGATCAGGTTCAAATTCACCTCAGTACGGTAGCCGTCGCTGTAGCCCTGCTGCTGCGGATCAATGCCAACGGTGGCAAAGTACTCGTGAATGCGATTGTCGCTGAGGGGACCCAAAACCTCTTGAAACGCTCCCTGGGCATTGAGGCTGACATAAATTTCATGCCAGTTGCCCCCCTGCCATTGCAGGCGATGTACGGGAAACGCATCCACCAGCTCATTGCTAAAGATGCAGCCAACACTGGGTTCACAGGCGGTGTCCAAGCCTCGCCAGCGCAGGCGATCGCCCCAAGGTGCCAAGCGTTGCCGTTGACGTTCCTGTAAACGGGGGGATTGCTCTTGAATTTGGTACTCAAGGGCAGCAAAGAAATCGGGATAGGTCCCTTGGCTGTAGCTTAAGACCCCCTCGGCAAAGTGGCCTTCACCGCCACCCATCTCCAGGAGGATAAATCGCTGCGGTCGCTCTAAGGCGTGCCACATCTGCACAAAAGCCTCAGTGAGCAGTTCCGCAAAATCCCTCGTGAGACTACTGGAGGTGATAAAGTCGCCGCGCCGACCAATCTGCAGTTGGGGACGATTGTAATAGCCCCCCTGTGGTGCATAGAGAGCCAAGGTCATAAACTCACAGAAGGAAATGGCGCCCGCTGCTCTGATGCGCTCCTGAATCTCGGCCAATAACGGAGTGCTTTTTGGCATCAGTCATCTACCCCGGCAATGGGGGCAAACCCTTGACGCTGGACATTCTCGGTAATGACGCGCGGTTCAAGGAATTGCAGTAGGTAATCGCGTCCACCGGCTTTGGAACCAAGGCCCGACAGCTTAAAGCCACCAAAGGGCTGCCGATCCACGATCGCCCCTGTAATCCCACGATTGATGTACAGGTTCCCTACAGCAAATTGGGCTTTGGCCTGCTGAATATGGGAGGGCGTCCGCGAATACAGCCCCCCTGTCAGGGCATAGGCGGTGGCATTGGCAATTTCAAGGGCTTGGGTGAAGCTTTCTGCCCGTAGTACGGCTAGCACCGGGCCAAAAATTTCCTCTTGGGCGATCGTAGCTGTGGGGGGCACGTTGGTAAAGATCGTGGGCGAGACAAAATAGCCCACCTCCGGTACCGGTACGCTCAAGGCGAGTTCCGCTTCTTGCTGGCCTTTGGCAATGTATTCCTGAATGCGATCGCGGGCGGCGGCCGTCACCACCGGTCCGACACGGGTACTGGGCAAGTGGGCTGGCCCAATATTCAGGGACTTGGTGGCTGCTACTAAGCGCTCCACAAAGGGTTCGTAGATGGACTCAAGGACAATCACCCGCGAACAGGCGGAGCATTTTTGGCCGCTATAGCCAAAGGCGGACTGTACAACCCCCGCCACTGCCTGATCTAAGTCGGCACTTTCGTCAATGATGATGGCGTTTTTGCCCCCCATCTCGGCAATCACCCGTTTGATATGGGTTTGTCCCCGCTGTAACACTGCTGCCTCAGCAATAATGCGGCAACCCACCTCTTGGGAGCCAGTAAAGGCGATGAGATGCACATCGGGATGTTTGATTAAATAGGGGCCAATCACGGAGCCAGGTCCGGGGAGAAACTGAAACACCCCCGGCGGAAAACCGGCGGCAATCAGGATCTCCGCTAGTTTGGCAGCAACCACGGCGGCGGGATCCGCAGGCTTGAGAATCGTGCAGTTACCTGTCACTAAGGCGGCCACGGTCATACCTGTGGGAATCGCCAAAGGAAAGTTCCAAGGAGAAATCACGACCGCAATGCCGCGCCCTTGGTAGTGGTAATGGTTTGTTTCGCCGGGAAAGT
>NZ_JACOMP010000112.1:0-8170 GCF_014466085.1 Thermosynechococcus sp. OHK43 | reverse complement strand
CCCCAGTTCGACATCGTTGCGAGTGTATTGAATGGTTGCGAGCTGCCGCAGCAGTTGCCGCAGATCCGTTTCCTTGCCCACCTCGAGGGGAATCGCGGCCTTTAGGTACTCTGCGGGAATTCCCAAACCGTAGATGCAGCTAATGGAGGCCACCACAATCACATCCCGCCGTTCAAAGAGGGAGCGGGTGGCGGAGTGGCGCAACATATCAATTTCCTCATTGATAGAGGCACTTTTTTCGATGTAGGTATCGGTAACGGGAATGTAGGCCTCCGGTTGATAGTAGTCGTAGTAGGAGATAAAGTACTCAACAGCATTTTTTGGAAAGAATGAGCGCAGTTCATTGCACAGTTGCGCCGCCAGGGTTTTGTTGTGCGCCAAAACCAGGGTGGGGCGACCAAGGGCCTCGATAACGCGGGCGATCGTGTGGGTTTTGCCTGTACCCGTTGCTCCTAGCAGCGTTTGGAAGCGATGTCCTGCCTGTACCCCGGCAACCAGTTTTTGAATTGCTTGGGGTTGATCTCCCGTGGGTTCAAAGGGAGCATGAATACGGAAGGGAGTGCTGGTCATTGCCCAATTTCTCAAGAATTCTTTCCTAGTTTTTAGGGTAACGGAGCAGCATAGGAGCGAGCCACCCGCAGTCTTTTTCAGGAGAGTTGCACAGGCTGGCAACGGTCAAACCCATTTCCCCGCCCATTCTAGAAAGTAGCCGTAAAATTTGGTATCCCAAGTAACAGTTTCTCGTGTATTGTAACAATTAATTGCGCTAAATCTAAAGAATTGGTAAAAGCTTTGGCCACCTCAAAATGTCGGCAGTATCGTAGGGAAGCAAGATACCTCCTAACTGCGTCTTTGGCCCTACCCGCTTGGCGTAGGGTCTCTTTTTGCGGGAATTTCGCTAGAATCTTGGAATTCCCTACTGTGACGGCCATGGCTGGTGAAGTCGTTGAAATTTTAAGTGCCGATGATTTACGGCGCACTGTAACGCGCTTAGCTTCCCAAGTGGTGGAAAAGGCTCGCGATGCCCTCGACAAGTTAGTGTTGCTAGGGATTCATACCCGTGGGGTTCCCCTTGCCAAGCTCCTAGGACAACACGTTGAACAACTGGAAGGCGTGAGCCTCCCCATTGGTGAGTTGGATATCACGTTTTATCGCGATGACTTGGATCGCATTGGACCGCGTACCCCCCGTCGGACCCTGATTCCAGTGGATCTCTCCGGGCGGATTGTGGTTTTGGTGGATGACGTTATCTTTAGTGGTCGCACGATTCGCTCTGCCCTCAATGCCGTCCATGATTACGGTCGCCCCAATGCCATTTGGTTATTGGTACTCATCGATCGCGGGCACCGAGAATTGCCGATTCACCCTGACTTTACTGGTAAAGTGCTGCCCACAGCTCGCGATGAAGTGGTCAAGGTCCTCTTGCAGGGGATTGATCAGCGAGATGGAGTAGAGCTGTGGAAACCCTTTTAATCTTGGGAAGACCATACAGGACAGTCAATGCCATTCATCTCAAAAAAGCATTCTTTCAAATGAAGGATACATGGCTATTCAATGCCAATAGCCTTGATTGAGCGTTATTTATAGAATCCGAGCAACTGTTTGATCCTGACTTTCCCACTGATTTGAACCCTGTTTGAGTTAATCTAAGATGCCACTGAATTGGCAACGCGCCCAAAAGTATCTCCAAAAGTTTGATTTTGGGTCTCTGTTTATTGAAGAACTGGGCTGGGATACAGTCGATCGCGCCACACCGCCCTTGGAGATTGACGGTCACGCTTTCGAGGTGGTGTCTATTTCCCAAAAATGGGGCTTTATTATCTATCTTTATTATTTATTGTCTATCAATGTATTAGGCCGGAAATTCCAGCGCGGTCAATTCGGGTGAAGCGCGATCGCCAACTGCTGGACGACAGCAAATCCCTTTTGTTGGTGTTTGGGGATGAGAGCAAAACACAACAGGAATGGCTGTGGCTAAAACCAGAACTGGGCAAGAGCGCCAAGGTGCGATCTTAATTCGTACTAGGTGGGCCAAAATCCTGATTCACTGTTGCAAAGAGGTATTGGCGGTGAACTTCAAGCAAAGAAGAGAACCTAACCCATGTGAATGTTGCCGAGAAGGTAAAACAAGGCTTTGATCTTGAAGGGCAGAAGTTAAGAGGCTAGAAAAAAGGGTCGTGGGTGCCCGATAGGGCATTGGCGCTTTGATTGGCAGTCAGAGCGACTCGTCACTGGGGATGTTAAGTTTCTTGTAGATTCCATACTTCTGATCGGGGCTATCAACGGAGAGGGGGGGATTCGAACCCCCGTTAGGTGTTACCCTAAACTTGATTTCGAGTCAAGCGCATTCAACCACTCTGCCACCTCTCCAGGGATCTCCAATCATAGCAAAGGTGAATGCCAAAGGGACACTGGGCGATCGCTCTCCCTGAGGGGAATTCTGGCGGCAAAGCCTTTTACCATAAAAGTATTCAGTCAACTTAAAACAACGACGGCATGAATATTAAACAGGGTTTTGTCGGCACCGTCGGGCAGACGCCGCTGATTCGCCTCAATTACTTTAGTGACCTGACGGGCTGTGAAATTCTTGGTAAAGCGGAGTTCCTCAACCCCGGTGGCTCCGTCAAGGATCGAGCTGCCCTCTACATTATTGAAGATGCTGAAAGAAAAGGCCTTCTCAAACCCGGCGGTACAGTGGTCGAGGGCACAGCTGGCAATACCGGCATTGGCCTAGCCCACATCTGCAATGCCAAGGGCTACAAGTGCCTGATTGTGATTCCTAATACCCAATCCCAAGAAAAAATTGACCTGTTGCGTACCCTAGGTGCCGAGGTGCGCCCTGTTCCTGCCGTGCCCTACAAAGACCCCAATAACTATGTGAAGCTCTCTGGCCGTATTGCTGCTGAGATGGAGAATGCCATCTGGGCGAACCAGTTCGATAACCTTGCCAATCGCCAAGCCCACTACGAAACCACTGGCCCTGAAATCTGGGAGCAGACCGATGGCCGAATTGATGCGTGGGTAGCAGCCACTGGCACGGGGGGCACCTATGCAGGTGTAGCCCTGTTTCTCAAGGAAAAAAATCCCGCCATTCGCACTGTGATTGCCGATCCTATGGGCAGTGCCATCTATAGCTATGTAAAAACGGGTACCCTCAGTAGCACAGGGAGTTCAATCACTGAAGGCATTGGCAATAGCCGCATTACAGCAAACTTAGCAGGCGCTCCCATCGATGATGCGATTCAAATTGAGGATCCAGAGTGCCTGGAAATCATTTATCAACTGCTGCACTACGATGGCCTTTTCATGGGGGGCTCCGTGGGCATTAATGTGGCGGCAGCGGTACGTCTAGCCAAGGAACTCGGCCCCGGCCACACAATTGTCACAGTGCTGTGCGATGGGGGTTCCCGCTATCAATCGCGGCTCTTCAACCCAGAGTGGCTGGCCAGTAAGGGGCTACGGGTGCCAGAGATTAAACCACATTAAGCCTTGGGAACAATGTCTAAAATCGAGGGGTCGAAAGGGGGCAAGTAGCCGCTAGGCGTGGGTGTGGACTTTACGCGAAGCATGGGCCGTGAAAAAACAACGTTGGTTTCTCCTCTTTGCCAGTTTGGTCTGTGGGGTGGCGATCGCCTGCCATCCCGTTGCGGTACAGGCACAACATCTCTGGCAGCGGTTGCTGCTGCAGGGAATTCAGGTCATCCAACTATCCAATATCTCGCCCCGCCAAGAGGTGGCTTTGGGGCAACAGATCCATGAGCAGATGCTACGGCAAGGGATGCGCCTGGTTCGGAATCCCGCTGCTCAAAACTATGTGAATAGCATTGGTACGCGCTTGGTCAATGTCGGCGAACGTCGAGGGTTGCCCTATCAATTTCACATCATTCAAGACCCCCAAGTAAATGCCTATGCGACGATGGGGGGCTTTGTCTATGTCACGACAGGGCTAGTGCTGCGGGCAGAAAATGAGGCGGAACTAGCCAGTGTCATTGCCCACGAAATTGGCCATATCGATCAGCGCCATGTGATTCGTCAACTGCAACAAATGGCGATCGCCCAGGGCTTAATGACAGCAGCAGGCTTGGATCGCGATCGCGGGCTACAAATAGCTATGGAACTAGCTTTTCGGCGTCCCCGCAGTCGTGAGCAGGAACTAGAAGCTGATCGCTATGGGTTGGGGCTATTGGTCCGCAGCAACTACGATCCACGGGCCATGGTGACCTTTCTCGGGAAGTTGCAACGGGAGGGAGGGGCGCCGCCGACGATTTTGAGTACACACCCTGCTCCCCGCGATCGCCAGTTAATTGCCGAAAATTTAATCCGCTCTGGCCTCAGCAATGAATGCGTGGTTACCCCCCAACCCCTCTGTGGCACCGATACCTTGGCCTATCAGCAACAACTGCGTTTCTTTTAGTTTCAACTAACTGGCTAAAAGATTGCGCCAGCGGGCATAACGGCCCAAGGCTGTCAGTGGAAAGTGCTGCTGGTAGTAGTGGTACTTCAAGTAAAAGTGGCAGGGAAAGCCGGTGCCAGTGAAGTAATCCTCATGCCATGTGCCGTCTGGGCGCTGCGTCTCAAGAAGATAGGCAATTCCCTTTTCAATAGCCTCTGCGGCGTAGTCCCCCGTGGCATCGCCAGCGGCCAAAAGGCCAATAATGGCCCAAGCGGTTTGGGAAGCGGTGCTATCCCCTTGGCCCTTGAGGGAAGGGTCATTGTAGCTCCAGCAGGTTTCACCCCAGCCGCCATCGGCATTTTGACACTGCACCAACCACTCAGCGGCACGGCGAATACGCCAGCGATCGTAGGGAGGAGCCACAAGGGAGAGGGCCGCCAAAACCCCACTCGTGCCATAGAGGTAATTCACCCCCCAGCGGCCAAACCAACAGCCTTCCGGTTCCTGCTCATTGCGCAAGTAGGCAAGGGCGCGATCGAGGGCACCACTGTCAAAGGCCACCTGACACCGCCCCACCATCTCCAGCACCCGTGCCGTGACATCAGCAGTATTCGGGTCAATCATTGCCTTGAGATCGCCGTAGGGAATGGTATTTAGCCAATCTTGGTCGTTGTCCACATCAAAGGCCGCCCAGCCCCCCGGCCGACACTGCATTGAGGCAATCCAAGCGACTGCCCGCTCAAGGGCTCGCCGTTTTAGGTTTTCATCGGGCAGGGTCACGGCATGGAGGGCCATCACCACTACTGCGGTATCATCCACATCGGGGTAGAAGCGATTCTCAAATTCAAAGGCCCATCCCCCCGGCTGCCCCTTTTTGTTTTTTACGTGCCAGTCTCCATAGTCAAGGATTTGCTTGGAGAGCAGCCATTCGCCAGCTTTGACAAGGGCGGGATGATCGGGAGCAACACCTGAATCCACCATGGCTCGCATCACTAAGGCGGTATCCCAAACCGGAGAGACACAGGGCTGCACGCGATATTCAGTCTCTGTTTCAATGGCAAAACGATCCACTGCTGCCATCCCCCGCTGCACAATGGGGTCATCAACAGCATAGTCAAGGGCACGCAACGCCAATAGGGAGTTGAGCATTGCCGGAATAATGCCGCCCCAATCGCCACTGGGTTCTTGATGCTCCAGCACCCACTCCTCAGCAGCCTTGAGCCCCTGTTCTCTGAGGGGATCAATCTTCAGGGTTTCAAAGAGCTTGAAGAGGCGATCGAGGCCAATAAAAACATCACTCCAGTCGCCTTGGCGGGGCAGTTCCCAGACCACGTTTGCCCGCCCTTCGGCATAGAGTTCATCGAGGGTAATGGGCGGGTCCATCGCATAAACCGGCTTGCGATCCATGACAATCAACAGTGGCACCGTGCTGCTGCGTGCCCAACTGGACATTTCATAAATGGTGAAGGGGCTACCTTCTGGCAAAAGCATGATCCAAGAAGGCAGGGAGGGAATCCCCCGCCAGTCATAGCAGCCAATGAGGGCAAGGTGCAGTTTGGTAAAGATGCGGGTTTTGCTAATGCCACCGCGGACAAGGATAAATTGCCGTGCCCTCACCAAGGCCGGATCGGTTTCGGGAACGCCCAAGAGCCGCAGTCCCATGTAGGCCTCAACACTGGTGCTGAGATCACCACCATCGCCATAAAACAGTTCCCAACCGCCGTGATCTCGCTGCTGGTTGCGTAAATACTGTTCCACTTTGGCCAAGGGTAACCGCTGTTCGGTGCCCCAGATTTTGTGGAGCAGGATTACCTCGGCGGTCATGGTTACATTGGACTCCAATTCCGCCCACCAGTAGCCCTCGGCATATTGTTGCGAAAAGAGAAAGTCTTGGCTAGCGCGAATCGCCTGTTGAAGTTGCTTTGGGTCAATGGCCGTCGTAAGTGGAGTTGGCATAATCTCTCGGCTGTTAGACTCTTGGTTAGTTTAGCGGGGGCGATCGCTCCCTCGCAAGCGGCCTAGACTTGGGTTACAATCAAGGCTATGTCTGTGCGTCAACACCAACATCCTCTGATTCAGCGGCTCGCCGATCGCATTGAAGCGATTTGGCAGGCTTTCCTTCCCTTGGCACCCTACGCCCTGCCTGAAGATTTCGGTTATGTCGAGGGTAAACTGGAAGGGGAACGGCTAACGATTGAGAACCACTGCTACCAAGCCCCTCCCTTTCGCAAGCTCCACCTTGAATTGGCACGGGTAGGGGAGAGTTTGGACATTTTGCACTGCGTCATGTTTCCAGAGCCGCGCTACGACCTACCTATGTTTGGCTGCGATCTCGTCGGTGGCCGCGGGCAAATAAGTGCTGCGATTGTGGATCTTTCCCCTGTGACGGGTCAGTTGCCCGCGGCCTACACCGCCGCCTTAAGTGCTTTGCCGAAGCTCACCTTTAGTCAACCGCGTGAGTTGCCCCCTTGGGGGCATATCTTCTCGCCTTTTTGCATTTTTATTCGGCCACAGGGAGAAACGGAGGAACAGCAATTTCTAAATCGCATTGGTGAGTACCTCACCCTCCACTGCCAACTGAGCCAGCAGGCTGTACCTACGGATCAGCCAGAGGCTGTCATTGCCGGGCAGCAGCAGTACTGCCATCAGCAACAGCAAAACGACAAAACGCGCCGTGTGCTTGAAAAAGCCTTTGGCAGCGCTTGGGCAGAACGCTATATGACTACAGTTCTCTTTGACTTGCCCCCCGCTGCTTAGATCCCATTGAGGACTTTCTCCCCGATAAACCGCATCAGTCAGATTAAAAAACAAGGATACATTGGAATGGTGAGTCGCCCGTTGGTTATCCATACCTTAGAAAACCATTGATCCAATCTGACCAATCTGACAATGTGGCACTGGCACACCACTGACCTTGGGCGCTTTCTCACCTGCGATCTCTTGCAGCAGTTTCCCCACGGCTTTTTTACTCGCGATTGGCAAGGACAAGACCTCAGCACCCTCACCGCAGCCCTAGGAACAATAGCAACACCGCTGCGAACACAACAGGTGCATGGTCATCGCGTTGCTTTGGCAGCAGAAATTTTAGCCTGTGATCAGCGCTTGGAAGCTGATGCGCTTGTGGCCACAGAGCCTGAACAAGCCCTCTGGGTTTGTAGTGCCGACTGCGTACCCTTGCTGATTGCCGATGTCGCCAGTGGCCGAGTCGCAGCCATTCATGCGGGGTGGCGGGGGACAGCAAGCCAAATCTCTAGGGCCACGCTCCAGCAGATGCAGGCATTGGGCAGTCATCTTGCCAATTTACGGATTGCCATGGGGCCTGCTATTCGCGGTGAGGTCTATCAAGTGGGGCTGAATGTTGCCCGTGCCTTGGGGCAGACTATTCTTGAGGGGGTGACAGAAACCACTGAGCGCGATGATCTCTACCAGCGTTTCGCTGCCCTAGATGCAGAGGTTGTTTTTCTTGACGCTGATCCTCAGCGACTGCGGGTGGATGTGGCCCGCGTGAATCGCTTGCAATTGCTGCAATTGGGGCTAAAGGAGGAGCAAATTGCCCTGTGTCCCCACTGTACGTTTCGGGATGCTGAGTTCTTTTTCTCCTATCGCCGTGAACACCGCAAGCAGGTGCAGTGGTCGGGAATTGTCAGTCGGTTCGCTTAGGATGATTGGCGTTGCAACTGGAGAATCCATCGCGGGTGCTTGGCGCGATCGCCATCGCCAGCACCAAGACTTTCCTGCCCTAGTCTGTGTTCTTGGATTTACAGAGACGGCATTAAT
>NZ_JACOMP010000111.1:0-3878 GCF_014466085.1 Thermosynechococcus sp. OHK43 | reverse complement strand
GGTCGATGTAGATCATCTGCACCTTGCCGACCATGCCCTCTTTTTCCATGAGCGAGTTCATCACCAGCAGGCTGTCGCCGGCGATCAGGCGGTTCGACCAGCCGTGGCGGTGCTGGTAGAACTCGATAGCCTCCCGCAGTGGCTCTTTTCTCTCTTCCTCGAACAGTGATAACTGGCCACTAGCCACTGACCACTGACCACTGTCTTTCCGCACCGCCTCGATGATGGTGCGCGGGTCGATGCGCTCGTGGACGTGGAGCGAGACCGTGGGCACTTCGAAGGAGGTGTGCTCGGCCTTGCCCGCCCAGACCAGTTGCGGGTCCAGGTGCGGGTCGTAGGCGTAGCGCTTTTTCTTCTGCCCGGCGTCCGGGTCGGTCTCCGGCGTTACGAGTCCAACCAGCGGGTTGTTCAGGCGCTCTTTGTCGCGATGCTCGTAGGATGCGATGGGGCGGCTGGAGGACTGTTTTTTGCGCGGCATATCGGGGAACAGGCCAGTAGTATTTTGAGAAAATTGTACATGGAACTATAAAGGCTGTGCCGCGATTCTACCCCTGTTGTGGCTCTGACCCCCTCCCTCAATTGATCCGCTGGCTGACTTTCGGCTAAGGTTTTGGGAAGTCCCTTGTCAGCGTTGCCCTATGTCTTTCAAGCGGTTGGTGCTTGCCGCCCTCAGTGTCGTGGTGGCTGCCCTGATTACGGTGTCCTTGCTAGGTAGCTATTTGGAGCCTCAAACCCAAGGACAAATCAACCTGTCTCAAACTAATTTGTCACTGCAAGCCCGCGAATGGCAGGGGCTAGGGGATGCTGACATTAGCGATCGCCTCCTCGGCGATCTACAAGGAGCGATCAAAGCCTATGAAAGGGTGCTGCAGACCCCCACACCGCAAAACCAACCGCTGCGTCTGCAATTAGGACTGCTCTATGCTGAAACTGGGCAGGGCGATCGCGCCCTGAAAACCTGGCGATTCCTGATCCAAGAGGGTCAAGGGGCAACCCGCAGTACAGCAGAAGTACTCCTCAGCCTGTGGTCAGAGCCACCGCAACTGCTCCCAGAGGCGGAACCATTGATTAAAAATACCCTCCACGGCTGGTTTCGCGATCGCGCCCTCGAACGCCTCTACGAACTGCAACAGCGCTCCGATGCCCTGATGGCCCTGGCCAGTGCCGAACAAAACCGCGCCAAAGCGGCCTTCTATCGCCTTGCCCTCCTTGGCGCGACGCCATTGCTAGGAAGTTTGATTGGGATGGTTCTCTGGATTGTCTGGATCTATCAACACCTGCGCCGCCGCCACCAAGGAAATCCCCCTCCCATCCCTAACCCCCGTCACATGGAGCTGGGAAACCCTCTGGGAAGGCATGGTGATCTGGTTTGCCCTCTTTTTTGCCATTAGCCTGATGCTGATGCCCTTGGTGCGCACCCTGATCAGTCAGGGGCTGCCGCTGCGTTCCGCTATGGCTCAAACCCTCTATGCATTGGCCAGTTACAGCATCATCACGGCGGCAGGCTTGGGCTGGCTCTGGTATTTCCTGCGTCCCTTTGGCAAGCGCCCTTGGCAATGGCTACGCTGGCAGGGAGGGTTAGGGAGAGCGCTGCGTTGGGGGGTAGGTGGCTATTTTGCCGCGCTTCCCCTAGTGCTGTTGAGTTCACTCGCCAGTCAAGCCCTCCTCAAAAATCAAGGGGGGGGAAATCCGCTGCTGGAGATTATTTTGCAGAGCCGTGACTATCCAACCTTTGCTCTGCTCTATGTCATGGTGGCACTGATGGCGCCCTTCTTTGAGGAGATTCTCTTTCGGGGCTTTTTCTTTCGTTCTGTGCAATCCTATCTCCCCCTAGGCACAGCCATGGGCCTCACTGGGGTGTTGTTTGCGATTGCCCACCTCAATTTAGCCGACCTCTTGCCCCTGACGGTTTTGGGAACAGTGCTCAGCTACATCTACTGGCGATCGCAAAACATTGGTGCGGCAATGATTCTCCACAGCATCTGGAACAGTGGCTCCTTTTTAGGCTTGCTCCTATTGAGCGGGGGGACGGAAGCGGGGTTCTAACTGCTGCACCAACCACTGGCGGGGCACCAACCGTCCGGCAAGGGCAAGGAAGCGATTGGCGGGCTGACCGGGAATGACCGTTGCCCCATCGGTTTGCAAGGCAGCAAGGGTTTCGGCAACGACCTGTTCGGGCCTATCCTGCTGGGCAATGAGAGCAGGGTTGCGGGTCATATCGGCGCGCTCAAAGAAGTTGGTGGCAGTGGGTCCGGGACAGACGGCCAAAACCCGAATACCCCAGGGTTTGACTTCTGCCCAGAGGGCTTCGCTAAAGTGGCGGACAAAGGCTTTAGTGGCAGCATAGACGGCAAGGTAGGGAAGGGGCTGAAAGGCGGCAATGGAGCTGACATTAATGATGGTTCCTTGACGGCGGGGGCGCATTTCCTGGAGCACGAGATGGGTGAGTTCCACCAGGGCTGTGATGTTCACTTGGAGCATGGCCGTCAATTGCTGGCGATCGCGATCGCCAAAGGCTCCATAATCGCCAAAACCAGCATTATTGACCAGCACATCCACGGCCAATCCCAAGGATTGAATCTGTCCATAGAGGCGGCAGGCAGCACCGGGCTCACTCAGATCTTGGGGAATACACAGCACCGATACCTTTTGGCTCAGGCGCGTCTTGAGGGCCTCTAGGGCGTCGCGAGAACGCCCCGTCAGGATCAAATGGTGCTGGCGATCGGCAAAGGCTTGGGCAAAGGCCTGCCCCAATCCCCCCGTTGCCCCCGTAATCAGTACCGTTGTCATAATTGTTACGAAACGTAAAGATCGCTATCTTAAGAGTAATACACTTTGCAGGAAGGGACTGGGCAAAATGACCTCGACGCTCTCCGCCACAGCAGCTTTTCCCACCGCAGACTGGACTTGGCGCGGCCATCGCATTCGCTACAGCGTCAATGGCAGTGGTGCCCCAGTGGTCTTGGTTCATGGGTTTGGTGCCTCCATTGGTCACTGGCGCAAAAATATCCCCGCCCTCACTGCCGCAGGCTACCGTGTCTATGCCCTTGATTTACTGGGCTTTGGTGCATCGGCAAAGCCAAATTTAACCTACAGCTTGGATCTGTGGGCAGAGCTACTGGCGGATTTTTGGCAAGCCCATATTGGGGAACCGGTGGTTTGGGTCGGCAACTCCATTGGGGGTCTGTTGTGTTTAATGATGGCCGCCCGCTATGGCCACACCTGCCGTGGGGTCAGTGTTCTCAACTGTGCCGGCGGACTCAACCACCGTCCCAATGAACTCAACTGGGCACAGAGTCTGTTTACAGCAATTTTTCGGGCATTGGTGGCCTCCCCGATCATTGGTCATCTCATTTTCCATCAGATTCGACAGCCAGAGCGCATCCGCAAAACCCTGACCCAAGTCTATGCCAATCCCGAAGCCATCACCGATGAATTGGTGGAGCTGTTGCACCGGCCGGCCATGGATACCGGTGCTAAAGAGGTCTTTGCCCGCGTCATTTCGGCACCCCCTGGCCCCAAAATTGTTGATTTGCTCCCCCACATTCAAGTGCCAATTCTAGTGCTGTGGGGGGAAGTGGATCCTTGGACCCCCGTGTCGGGGACAAAGCACTTTGAGGCTCACCAAGACCGCTTAGCCATCCGCATTGAGCGGTTGCCCAATACTGGCCACTGCCCCCATGACGATCGCCCTGAACTTGTCAACCCAATTTTAATTGGGTGGCTGCAACAGTTGACTCAAGGCTAGCTGAGTCACCTCAACAGACCCCCAAGGGCATTCAGACTGGCTGATAAGGGCGGCAGCAGTAGGCGATCGCCCACCATGGCAGCACACAGCAGCATCATATACAGGATGGAAAACCTAAAGAGACTACGGG
>NZ_JACOMP010000110.1:0-5218 GCF_014466085.1 Thermosynechococcus sp. OHK43 | reverse complement strand
GAGCAAGCCCTAACGGCGATGATCAATCGGTATCGGACAGGGGAGTGGGTTGTGCCTGCGGGTCATCGAGTCGGAGAATAGAGCCGGCCATCGAGTTTGCTTAATTTTCTCCATAGGGTTCAATGTCTATAAGTATTTCAGATAACTTGGCAGCCTAAAATTACGAAAACGATACAAAAAGGGACTTGAATGGGCCTATCAAGGCTGGGCTTTTCCCCTAGTATCTAAATTGGAGCGTGATGGCTCCCTGCCTTTTCCATACATGAGAGGACAAGATTCATGGCAACCTACAAAGTAACGCTAGTGCGTCCTGATGGAAGCGAAACAACAATTGACGTGCCCGAAGATGAGTACATTCTGGATGTGGCCGAAGAGCAAGGCCTAGACCTGCCCTTCTCCTGCCGTGCTGGTGCTTGCTCCACCTGTGCCGGTAAGCTTCTGGAAGGAGAAGTGGATCAGTCGGATCAGTCCTTCTTGGATGATGACCAAATTGAGAAGGGTTTTGTGCTCACCTGTGTGGCCTATCCCCGTTCTGACTGCAAAATCCTCACCAACCAAGAGGAAGAACTTTACTAAGGCGATTTTATACAATTTATATTGTTTTATATTGTTGGGGCGATTGTTGTGGGGCATCGCCCCTTTATTTTGGGGCTGGAGTCCTTAAGATAGAAGTAGTAATTGGTGCCCGCTGATGGTTTCTGACTTGCCCCCCACTGGTGATTTGATGATTCGTCCCTTGGCCTATCGGGATGTGGAGGTGGTGGAACAGTGGCTGCGCCATCAAGGGGTACATGAGCAACCCTTTGGTCTACCGTCCTTGGCGGGTGGACCGATGACCTCACCGCTGCATTTACTGCAGTGGCTAATGGGAATGAGCAAGCAGCGCATTTATGTTGCGGAGCGGGACAACCAAGTGCTAGGCGTTGTGCAGGTTGCTCCCTTTAATGAAAGTCGCACCACATGGCAGGTGCAGCAATTGTCTGCCCAAGAGTTTACGGAGGTGGGGACACAACTCCTGCGCCACTGTTTTGGTACCCTTGTCGAAGCCCGTACGTGGATAGTGGAAATTAATATTGACTACCGCGAGGCACTAGACCTGTATCGCCAAAATGGCTTTCAACCCTTGGCGCATCTCACCTATTGGCAGATTTCAGCGGATCAGTTGGCAGAACTGGCCCAGGGCACGCCTTGCTTGCCTAATCTGCTAAAGGTCACCAATGCGGATGCACGGTTGCTCCATGAGTTGGATACAATGTCGATGCCGGCACTGGTGCGCCAAGTTTTTAATCGCCACTCTCGGGATTTTCAAACGAGTCTTTTGGATTGGCTACACCACAGTTTGACCAGTTGGTCGCAACAGGTACAAGTGCATCGTGCTTACGTGTTTGAACCGCAGCGGAAGGTAGCGATCGCCTCCTACACCCTCCATACGACTCAAAATGGACACACGCCCCACTGGCTAGACTTAACGGTGCATCCTGCTTATACAAATCTGTATCCGGAGGTACTGACCCATATTGCTCGCTTGGTGCAGGCCTATCCACCCGTACCTCTACTGCTGTCTTCGACGGATTACCAGGGGGAGCGAGAAGCTTACCTCGAAAGCTGGGCTGAGCCTATTCGTCGCAGTTTGATGATGTCGCGCTCAGTGTGGCACAAGGTGCGGGAAGTGCGATCGCCCCTGCCGGAAGGTCTGACCTTATCAGAAGTCCTCCAAGGGCTGCAAACCCACCGCCGTCCTCAACCCGGTCAGATTCATAGTAATCATAGCCAAGAGGGGACACAGGCCTACTACCATAAGCATCCCTCCGAAAACACATCGCCCCCAGAAGCGCAATCTTAATCTTTGGGGAGGGAAATTTCTGAGGTTTCAGTATAGCCTTGGAGCGCTTGCAGAAGGCGTTGGATTGCGGTTTCGTTGTCGAGGGCCAGCCGCTCAGGTTCAGGAGCAGTCATACGCTGGGTGAGCTGCGGTATATTTTCGAGGGGTTGGCCGTAGGTGTTGCCCTTGATGGTGAGTGGTGTACTTTGGGGCAGGGGATTGAGGAAGCTAATTTGCTCGGGCAAGTAGAAGATGGGTTGCAGTTGCTCTAGGGGGAAGGTGCCATAGCCTTGAGCATCCGCTGGATGGTGTTGCCAGTAGTCCAAGAGGGTCTGGCGATCGCAAAAACCGAGCATCTGTGCCTGACGGCGATCGCGATCCAAACCAACCGCAACTGCCAAATCGGCATTCATCACCCCCAAAAATGTGGGGCAATGAATCCGCAGGGACTCTCCCTGCTCGACAGGATGGATAGATAACTGCACCCCTTCTAAGTTGAGATCCGCAATGTCCACAAGGTCAAGAACCTCTGGCCGCTCACACCAAGTCGTACTCAAGGTTAGATCATCAGGCAGATCCTCAAGATCATCCCACTTGCTGGGAACACCCTCATTTTCCCACCAGTCTATGAACGAATAAAGCGCAACCAAATAGGGCAGAACTTGCCGTTGCCGACTGGGACGACATCCCTGAAGCACCGCATGGGCGGCATCCAATGACAGGGAACGAATGGGAACAGTCGGTGCCAAAAAGGAAGTCATAGCCGTCGTCATCCAAACGAAGTACGAAAAAGCCAGGCTGCCTAGGGAAGGTAGTAAATATCGTTACGCTCGCACCACTGGGCAAGCTTGGCTTCTATTTGCTCATCAATTTGTTTTGCGGTGCAAAGACCACGGGCATACTCAGAGTGAATTTCACGGCGGGCTTGCCGTCGTTGGTGGGGGCTGGGAATGGATTGGGTTTCATACCATCGCCTCATCCATTGCGGAATCTGGGGATCTTGAAAGAATTTACGGTAGAGCCACAGACGATATTCACGACCGAGGCAGCGAGAAATCGTGGGCTGGCTCACAAAGAGTTCACGGGCAATTTCTGCTTGGGTACGGCGACGCTCACACCAATCCCTGACCCATGTCGGCGTCTGCGGATCATTGAGAAACTCCACCATACACTCCACCCCTTGACCATTGTTGGTTGGCAGTGTGCGGGTATCGGGATAGTTGTCAATCCACTCTTGGTTACTGTCGGTGGAGCAAATGTTGAGGGAGCGGGTGGACTGAACATACCGCCCAAGAATCCGTCGCACCTGCTGATGAATATCCCGCGTATATTCAAGTGTCCAGCCCAAAAGTTGGGCAATGTGCTGCCGCAAACGCGTCGTTGAAGCGCGAATGCGAGGATCCGTAATCTCCGTTTGCACAATCGTAATCAACTGAGCGCAGGCTTTGGGATCAATCCCCCGCTGCACCTCAGGGGGCGCCGCTTGGTAACGATCTTGAAACACTTGCAGGGCACGGTTGTCGTAGAAGAGCAGTTCATCCGCCTCGCGCTTGAGGAGTTTGCGTTTTTCATCCGCAAGTTTATTGCTAATGACTGTGCGCACCCATGCTTCAAAGGTGGGACGACCATGGCCAGTGGCATCAAAGGGCTTGAGGGGGTCAAAGGATTTCATTGCTTCCCAAAGCCACCCCGTGAGGTTGCTTTGGCATAGTTCGGGATCAGAGCTACCCAGACACACGGTACGCAGCAGATCGCGGTACTCGTGACGAAACTGGGGGGATAGGAGAACCGTTGCGCCAAGTTCTTGGCGTAGGCACTGAATAAAAAAGGCAAGGAAACACTCGGCCTCCGTGAGTTTGGGCACTGGATTACAGTTGGCTAGGACAGGGCGACTAAAGGCAAGCACCAGGTGCTTGAGGGACTGGTTGTACTGAGCACGATTGAGGCGATCGTACTCATCTTGAATCACAGTGGTGGGAATTTGCAGTAACCGTAGCACCGTTTTTTGCACAGCCTGCTGTTGCAGTTGATCGCGGCTGAGGTGCTGGAGGCAGCGAGGAAACAGACGAAAATAGGCTTCCACTAAGCGTTGGAGATATCCTCCCCGCTGGCTGAGATGGGGATCAATGTTGCGCTCGAGGATGGCTCGCAGGGCTTGAGAGAGGGGCTTTATCACAGCGGGCGATCGCTCCCCGGCCAAATAGCGAGACCGCGCTGCCTGCAATAACTGCGGCAGTTGTGCCACCTCCAGATCAGGACTGCGGGTCGAGGGACTCATCCGAAATCGGCAACATGAAATCGTTACTGAACATAGTAGCGGTTTTTGCCGAGACCCTTGGGGGAATCCTCAGCATCCCTTAAGAGAACTCCTCTTCACGGGAGAGGGGAGTTTTTATCTCCTCAGGAATCACGGTTCCCAGTTGTGCTGGTAAGCGGGCGATCGCCTGCTGCACAAAGGAGCGAATAAATTCATCGCGGCGATTGAGTTGAAACTGCCGTTGCACCACTTCACCAATACCCCCATCCCCCCAGTCTTGGTTGTGGCGAAAATACTCAATAAAACTTTTACCCGCAATGCGAGTGAGGTAGGCGGCCGTAATCCCTTGAACTGCTTTGCCAACGACTAGCCCCCCGACACTTAACTGGAGAGCCGTCCCCACCAGATTCATAGCACCTTTGACAATCCCAAGACTAGCAAGAGTTTTGCCCAAGGAAAGGGCCAACTCGCGGGCGCGATCGCGATTCAAGTCACAGCCATAGACCTTGCCAATTTCCATGACCATTTGCGCATTCACGGCGGCAGCAGCTAGCAGATCTACCCCGGGAATCGGCGTGACACAGACGACACCTGCACCAATCCACTGGTAGCGCTCCACCACCTTATCCGCTTGGCGGCGCCGTTGCTGATCAATGATTTTGCGGGCTTGCTCCCCTAGGCGTTGAGACTGCAAGAGGATATTGTCTGCCACAAGGTCATCCCCTTCCTGGCGGAGAATGGCACTCATCCGCCGAATCAGGGGCCAAATATGGGGTTCGGGTTCTAACCACTCTCCGGTATCGAGCTGGATCAGTTGGGGACGAGCGGCAATACCTACCACATCTTGGGGCGGAATCAACCCCTTAACCCGCTGCCGCAGATGGCGCAGCAGAGCCAGTTGACCAGCCTCACAGCGCAAGTCAATTTTATTGAGGACCAACAGCGATCGCTTGCCCATTTCCACCAAGTTGACCAAGGGGGTATATTCCGACTGCCGCAGGTCATCATCCAGAACAAACAGCAGTAAATCTGCCTCTGCGGCCAGTTGTCGAGCCAGTTGCTCGCGGTAGGTGCCAGCGACCCCTGCTTCCAAAATGCCGGGGGTGTCGGTAATGAGAATTTCCCGCTCAGTATTCGGT
>NZ_JACOMP010000109.1:0-16370 GCF_014466085.1 Thermosynechococcus sp. OHK43 | reverse complement strand
GAGTAATTTATAATTAACTTTAGTTTAAAAAAGATTAATTGTTTTTGATAGATTTCTGAGGCAGGCACTTGCCTCAAAGCATTAGAGAAATTGACAGGGCTTACGAATGGCCTGTGCCAATAGCTGCCGATACTTGCTAGCGCTGACAACATATGCCCCAAAGCGCTCAAGATGAGGATTTTGCAGTTGAGCATCAAACAGTAAAAAGCCCCGCTGCCGCAGATGTTCCACCAGTTTTACCATCGCCACTTTTGAGCCGTCGGGGATGCGATAGAACATGGACTCGCCAATAAATGCACCGCCAATAACAATACCGAGAATACCCCCTGCGAGTTCATTCCCCTGCCACGTTTCAAAACTCACCGCCCAACCCGTGGCGTAAAGCAGATGGTACACTTCCTTGAGACGGGGCGTCATCCATGTTATCGGGCGATCGGCGCACCCCTCAACCACAGCACGAAAATCTCGGTTAATCGCCACTTGAAAGCGATTTTGATTGAGCACCCGTCGCAGTGAGGTGGGATAGCGAAACCGCTCATCCAAGGGAATTAGGGCTCGTTGGCGGCTGGTGTACCACCCCAGGTGATTGTTCCTCCCCATGAGAAAGTAGCCCCTGGCATAGCCATCATCAATAAAGGTATTGCGTACCCAGTCCGCCTTAGAAATCTCCATACTGATAATCTAAACAATAGACACTTCGCATTAGCTCTAGTGTTGCCTATGCTACTCTTATCCTCGGCTGTCATGACCACGATTAGCCGCTACTGGCGCTGGTCTGTAGCACTGCTATTGGCCATCCTGTGGATTTTGCTCACCCCCACAGGAGCGATCGCCGAAGATTATACGAAAGAAGCCCTGATCAATATGGACTTTTCCGGACGGGATCTGCGGGGGTCGGAATTCACCAAAGCGAATCTCTTCCACAGCAACCTCAGCCACACCAATCTCCAGGGGGTGAGCTTCTTTGGTGCCAACATGGAAACAGCTAACCTCGAAGGTGCTGATCTGCGCTACGCTACATTGGACACGGCGCGGCTGACTAAGGCCAACCTCACCAATGCCATTCTTGAGGGCGCCTTTGCCTTTAATACCAACTTTGACGATGCCATTATCACCGGTGCTGACTTTACCGATGTAGAACTGCGGGAAGACGCCCAACGCAAACTCTGCAAGGTTGCCAGTGGCACCAATCCCGTAACGGGGCGCAAAACATGGGAAACGCTCCACTGTGAA
Organism: Thermosynechococcus sp. OHK43; assembly: GCF_014466085.1. Taxonomy (NCBI): domain Bacteria; kingdom Bacillati; phylum Cyanobacteriota; class Cyanophyceae; order Acaryochloridales; family Thermosynechococcaceae; genus Thermosynechococcus; species Thermosynechococcus sp. OHK43. The sequence goes on along the minus strand of NZ_JACOMP010000109.1, from coordinate 15,137 downwards.
GACTTTGCCCCTTAATCCGTCTTCGTTTGCTCAAGGGAGAATGATCCCCAAGGGCGATCGCCTCTGTCGGGAATTCTGATAAAGTATTACAAAAGTTAAGATTTATGACTAGAGTTTTTCATGAACGTTTTTATTGTTGGCGGTACGGGTACCCTAGGGCGGCAAATTGTGCGCCGTGCCCTCGATGAAGGACATCATGTGTATTGTTTTGTCCGCAGTCCAGCCAAAGCCACGTTTCTGCGGGAGTGGGGCGCCACGATTCTTCAGGGAAACCTCTGTGCCGCCGACAGTATTCTTGAAGCACTGAAGTACGCCAAACCCTCAGTAGTCATTGATGCCTCTGCCACTCGTCCCACCGATACGCTGACCATTGCAGCAGTAGACTGGCAAGGCAAAGTCAACTTGATTCAGGCTGCCCAAGCCGCTGATATTGAACACCTGATCTTTTTCTCAATTATGAGGGCGCAGGATTATCCCCAGGTGCCGCTGATGCAAATCAAACACTGTACCGAAGACTTCTTGCGCGAATCGGGGCTAAACTACACGATTCTGCGTCCCTGCGGTTTCTTTCAGGGCTTAATTGGCCAATATGCGATCCCGATTCTGGAAAATCAATCCATTTGGGTTTTGGGAGAGTCCACCGCCATTGCCTACATGGATACTCAGGACGTGGCCAAATTTGCAGTGCGCGCCATTGATCGGCCTGCCACCTATGGCAAAACCTTTGACTTGGCGGGCACCCGCGCTTGGACAGCGGATGAAATTATTAAGCTGTGTGAACACCTCTCAGGACAGCAGGCAAAAATTACCCGCTTGCCCATTGGCGTCTTGCGAGCGGCACGGCAGGCCACCCAGTGGTTTCAGTGGACATGGAACATTAGCGATCGCCTAGCCTTTACGGAAGTGATTGCCAGTGGTCAAGTTTTCGATGCCCCGATGGAGGACGTCTATCGCACCTTTGATCTCGATCCCAAGGAAACCCTGACCCTTGAGGACTATTTACAGGACTATTTCACCCGAATTCTGCGTAAACTCAAAGAATTGGATTACGAAAAAGCCAAACAGAAAAAATCTGGACGCAAAAAACGCAGTCCCTTTAAGTCCACCCCCTAGGAGTTGCTGTGAAGGCGGGGATCATCTACAACGAAGGCAAACCCCTCGCAGTCGAGTTGGCTGCCCATGTCCGCCGAATCTTAGAACTTCAGGGCTGGGAAGTACACATGGCTACGGGAATTGGTGGCATTCTTGGCTATTCCCGTCCCGATAGTCCCGTCTGCCATACCCCTATTGATCAACTGGTGCCCCCCGGCTTTGATGCTTCCATGGCCTTTGCGGTTGTTCTTGGCGGCGATGGCACTGTGCTTTCTGCCTTTCGGCAGTTGGCTCCCTGCGAGATTCCCCTGCTCACCATCAACACTGGACACTTGGGTTTTCTCACCGAAGGCTACGTGGCCGATCTAGAACCGGCCCTGGATCAAGTGCTACGCGGCGACTACACGATTGAAGATCGCACAATGCTCACGGTTCAAGTCCTGCGGGATCAAACCGTCATTTGGGAAGCCCTCTCCCTCAATGAAATGGTGATCCACAAAGAACCCCTGACGGGAATGTGCCACTTTGAAGTGGATGTGGGTGCCCATGCCCGCGTTGATATTGCTGCCGATGGTCTGATTCTCTCTACCCCCACGGGTTCTACGGCCTATGCCCTCTCGGCAGGGGGTCCCGTGATTACCCCCGGCGTGGCAGCTTTGCAATTAGTGCCCATTTGTCCGCACTCTTTAGCCTCCCGTGCCCTTGTCTTTTCCAACAGCGAACCGGTGTGGATCTATCCAGCGAACCCCTTCAAGCATCTGATTCTTGTGGTGGATGGCAATGCAGGTTGCTACATTCAGCCAGAGGATCAGGTTTTTGTGCAACGTGCCCCCTACCGTGCCCGCTTTATTCGCCTGCGGGCGCCAGAATTCTTCCATGTGCTGCAACAAAAACTGGGCTGGGGACTGCCCCATGTGGCCAAGCCACGCGCCAGGAATAGTACAGATTCATAGGGCAAATGGTCTTGAAGGAACCCCCAGCTGAACGGATTCAACAACTGCGGCGCCTGCTTCAGCGTGCGAGCTACGCCTACTACGCCCTGGATCAGCCGATCATGGAAGATGAGGTCTATGACCAACTCTATCGGGAGCTTCAGGAACTAGAGGCCGCTCATCCCGAGTACATTACCCCCGACAGTCCTACCCAACGGATCGGTGAAGCGCCTGTCAGTCAATTCGAGAGTGTCAGCCATCGCATTCCCCTCTATAGCCTTGAAAATGCCTTTACCTTTGCCGATATGGTGGCGTGGCAGGAACGCTGGCAGCGCTATTGGCGCACCCTACGGCAAGAGGAACCACTCCCCCCAGCCGAATATGTCTGCGAACTCAAAATGGATGGTGTGGCTCTTGCCTTAAGCTATGAAAACGGTTTACTTGTGCGGGGAGCAACGCGGGGCGATGGCCAACGCGGTGAGGATATTACCAGCAATGTGCGCACAATTCGCACCATTCCCCTGCGATTAGCCCTTGAAAATCCACCCCCTGTCGTTGAAGTTCGCGGGGAAGCCTTTTTGCCTTTGGAGCGATTCCATCAACTAAACCAAGAACGCCAAGCCCAGGGGGAGTCCCCCTTTGCCAATCCCCGCAATGCCGCAGCCGGTACCCTGCGTCAACTGGACCCCCGCATTGTTGCCCAACGCCAATTAGACTTCTTTGCCTATGCCCTGCATTTGCCTGAAGGGGGTAGCGTTCCCTTGGGGGAGAACCAAGCAGGGGAACCTCAATCGCAGCGGCAAGTGCTCTATGCGCTGCAACACCTTGGCTTTCGGGTCAATCCCCACAATGCCGACTGCCCTGACCTAGAGGCCGTGAAAGCCTACTATGATTACTGGCAAACCGCACGCCACCAACTGCCCTATCTGACCGATGGCATTGTGGTCAAGCTCAATGACTTAAAGCTGCAACAGGCCCTTGGGTTTACGCAAAAGTTTCCCCGAGGTTCTATTGCTTGGAAGTACGAACCGGAGCAGGCTATTACGGATGTGCTGGGAATTACGGTTCAGGTGGGACGCACAGGGGCCCTTACTCCCGTGGCTGAACTGGTGCCGGTGCAATTAGCAGGTACTACTGTATCACGGGCAACGTTGCACAATGCAGACTACATTACTGAATTGGATATGCACATTGGCGATAAGGTCGTGATCCACAAAGCAGGGGAAATCATTCCAGAGATTGTGCGGGTGTTTCCTGAATTGCGACCGCCAACGGCTCAACCCTTTACAATGCCCACTGCTTGTCCCGAATGCCACCAGCCAGTTGTGCGTCCTGCCAATGAGGCGGTGAGTCGCTGTGTCAATCCTCGGTGTCCAGCGATCGTGCGGGGCCAGATCCTGCACTGGGCAAGTCGGGATGCCCTGGATATTCAAGGCTTAGGGGAAAAGCTGGTACAGCAATTGGTGACGAAGGAATTGGTGCGCACCCCTGCGGATCTCTATCGTCTGACCGCAGCACAACTGTTGAGCCTCGAGCGCATGGGTCAAAAGTCCGCTGATAAATTGTTGCAGGCGATCGCCGACTCGAAACAACAACCGTGGCCACGGGTGCTCTATGGCTTAGGCATTCGCCATGTGGGGAGTGTCAATGCCCAAATGCTGGCCGCTCGATTCAAGTCTGTTGAGGAACTAGCCACGGCCACCGTCGCTGATCTGTGTGGGGTCTATGGCATTGGTGAGGAAATTGCCCAAGCGATTCAGGAGTGGTTCCAAGACCCTGATCACCAGGCTCTAATTGCTGATCTGAAGGGGTTGGGACTGCAACTGGCTGCAGCACTTCCGCCTGCGCCAACTACCCCGACTACAGAGAAATCCCTCGATGGCAAACGCTTTGTGATTACCGGCACCCTAGCCACCCTCACCCGTGAGCAAGCAAAAGCCCTGATCCAAAAGCACGGCGGCCAAGTGAGTGAGAGTGTAAGTCGGCAAACGGATTATCTGGTGGTGGGCGAAAAAGCAGGGAGTAAATTGCGACGTGCTCAAGAATTGGGCATCCCCTGCATCAATGAAACAGAACTTATAGAAATGTGTCGTTAGACAAAAAATCAGTGGGAGTACGGAGTCACGATTCTGAAAAATCTTTTAGCCTAAAAAATGTGGCTGCTTAGTACCTAACGTTACGTTAAAGCACAATAGGGGGCAATTCGCTGATCTATGGTTTCTGTCACGCCGTCTCGACCTGCTGGAAGTGCTAATGCTATGACGACTGCTCAGGGCTATCAGCATCAGTTACACCAAATCCATCCAAGCCGCACCAATCACTATAGCCTGCGGGACTATCTCCAATTTGATAGCCAACGGGGCAGCATTACCGACTGGTATGATCAGCGGATTACCTTAGCAACAGAAGACTTCGTTATTGGTCTAGTGGAAGGTCTCGAAGAGGAAGTTGGCGCTGCCGCTACCCTCGTCATGTACAAAATTGGCGAAGAGTGGGGCAAGCGCGATGCAGTTGTCTTTAAGCAACACTTTGAGCAGGAGTACCAGCGGGAGCTACGGAAGGCCACTTTAACATTTATTCTAGAGGCTTGGTGGTGGCCCTTTACAACCCTAGGTTGGGGGAACTGGGAAGTGGATCTCACGGAGCAAAAGAATGGTTTTATGTTCATCAATATCTTTGACTCCGTGGTAGCACGCACCCTGGGGGATGTGGGCAAACCGGTCTGCTATATCTATGCTGGTCTATTTGCGGGCTTCTTTTCGGGATTGATTCAAAAGCCCCTGGGTTGCATTGAGCTGCAGTGCTACGCCATGGGGGAAACCTACTGTAAGTTCCTTGTCGGTAAACAGGATCGCATTGATGCTGCTGCCTTCTGGCAAAACGAAGGAGCTACGGCACGGGATATTGAAAAACGCCTGCGCCAAGGGGAGCTGGTGAAACGATAGGCGATAGGAGAGTGCGTTCATTTATTTTCTAGCGAGGGTTGCCCTATGTTCCGTCAGTTGAATCACCTAACCGTTGTGGCCGATGGTCGCTATGCCCGTCCTGAGGAGTTAAATTTTCTGCAGGATTATCTGGCTTCGGTGGAGACTCGCATCAGTGCCTACGAAAAAATCCGTGCTGAGGCGGAAATGATGGCGGATAAAATTCAATCTATGCAAAAGGCAGAAAATCCCCGCTGTTTCCATTTCGTCAATGGCGAGCGCTCGGAAATCTGCCGTCGTGACTTGGTGGATACAATTCGCCTGTGCGCTGCGGCAATGCTCTTTTCCGAGTTGGATTTGCTACGGGATAACTTCCTGCTCTGGTACCGCACCATTGTCAAATCCTTTAACTACGAACAGACCTCCTCTTCCACCTACGGCAAGTACTTGCCAAATTTGATGAAACAACTACTCACGCCGCAAGAGCAACAGGTCATGGAGCCTGTCCTTGCTCTCAGCAGTTCGATTTTGGCACAATAATCGCAATAACTAGCAATATTAAGTTAAGTTTAGAACTGGGTGCCCAAAGATGCTACGTCAACTGGAAAAGCTCAGCCTTGAGACGGATGGTCGCTATGCCAGTGCCCAGGAGCTGGAGTTTCTGAAAAATTATCTAGCCACAGTAGAGCAGCGCATTAGTGCCTATGAAAAAATCCGGGATGCCGAGGAGAAAATCCTTGATGAAGTAGAGCGGCAACTGCGAGCTAGAAATCCCTACATTTTCCGTAAGGGCAATCAAGACTATTCAGCCGTGTGTCGGCGCGATCGCCGGCATGTACTTCGCCTAGGGGCAACCGCGATGTTATTTGGGGATTTGAATGCCCTGCGGGAGGGTTTTTTGCTGTGGTACCGCACGATTATTAAAGCCTTCAGGGATGAGAAGGCAGCGCAGGTAACGTACCAAGTCCTGCCTCAGGTGGTCAATCAAGCTCTCTCTAGCGAGGAAGCACCTTTAATGCAACCTGTGATGAGCCTCACCCAGTCCATTCTTGGGGAATAGGCTAGCTCAACTGAGCCGTGGGGCAAAAATGCGCTAGCCTAGAAGCACCGATTGCACTGGGGAACTGATTACTCCTGCGATCGCCTTTGGCGTACCATTGGTATTCGCCGCTATAGTATTACTAAGATTCATTGGGATACACAAAGGCATGACCATATCGACGCAGTTGCTGCAACGGGCAGATTTGATCGGTACACAGGTAATTACCCGTGATACTGGTCGGAAGTTAGGCGTCATTAATCAAGTTTGGGTCGATATCGACCAGCGGCAAGTGGTGGCCTTGGGGGTACGCAATACCCTCTTTACCGGGGAGCAACGCTACATTCTTCTCGACAGTATTCGCCAAATTGGCGATGTCATTCTCGTTGAGCACGATGATGATGTCACCGAGGCTCTTAATACCTACAACTACAGCACACTGATTGATAGTGAGATTGTGACGGAAACCGGCGAAGTGCTGGGTAAGGTACGGGGCTTTAAGTTTGATCCAGAAACGGGTGACATTACGGATCTGATTTTGGCTTCCATTGGCTTCCCTTGGATTCCGGCCCAACTGATCAGCACCTACGAGTTGCCCATTGAGGAAATTGTCAGCACTGGACCTGATCGCATTATTGTGTTTGAAGGGGCAGAAACCCGCCTGCGGCAATTGACCGTGGGACTCTTAGAACGGGTTGGCTTGGGGGCACCCCCCTGGGAAAATGACGAGGACGAGTACTATCAACCTGTGACACCGAGCAGTAATCAACTGCCCTCAGGGGCGCGATCGCCCGTCTATCCTCCCCAACGCAGCCGCAGCGATTACGACGAAGTCGAGTGGGAAACCCCTCCGCGGCGACGCCGGCGCCAGCCTGAGTATGTGGAGTACGAGGAGGAGTATGAGTATGAGTACGAAGAGCGGCCGCGCCAAGCTAAACCTCCAGCTCAAGCCATGCCCGTAGAACTGCCCGAGTCAGAACCCACGGCCGATCCCTGGGCAGAACAGCAACCGATTCGCCTTGAGCAGCGGCAAAAGCAAGAGGAATACGATCACGAATAGTCGGGAATAGTCCGCAATGGCCTATACCCTACTGGCCACAGTACTTCAGCAATGGCAGCAGGCTCCTGAATGGCAACAGCCACACCATTTCTTGCGTATCTTGGCGCATTGGTCAGAGCTTGTGGGAGCGATTGTGGCTGAGCACACTGTACCACTGGAACTCACCGCTGAAGGGGTTTTGTTCGTGGCAGTTGCCAGTAGTACTTGGGCACATCATTTGACGTTCTCGCGATCGCCCCTGAGGGCTAAAATTCAGCAGACCCTAGGCATTAGCCTCAGCGATATTCGCTTCTCTCATCGAGACTGGCGTCCCCCACGCCCGGCGATCGCCCGCCCTGAGGCCTTACCGAAAGTAGGAAATCTTCCCAATGTGGCTCCTGCAGCCACTCCCCAGGAGGCCTTTCAACGGTGGCAAGTCCAAGTCTGCCAGCGATCGCGAGACTATCCTCTGTGCCCCCGCTGTCAGTGCCCTACACCAGTCAAAGAATTGCAGCGCTGGGGAGTCTGTGGGCTGTGTTATGCGCGGTCAGCCTAAATACCAGCGCCGTTGAGAAACTCTTCAATGGGGCGATCGCTGAGGCGACAGGCTTGCCCTTGGGATGCTTGTAAATGTCCTTGAACCAGGGCAGGCACCTTTTCCTGCTGTTGCAGGGCTTGCACCTGTTGCTCTAGGAGTTCAATGCGATCCAACAGATAGCGAATGGCTTCCGCCTCAGAGTCAGGCAGTTGACCGTGTTCCAAGGGGGCAATTTTAGCTCCTGCACGATAGACAATCCGCCCGGGAATCCCCACCACCGTACAATCTGAAGGCACATCCCGCAGCACCACCGACCCTGCGCCAATGCGCACATTGTTCCCAATTGTGAGATTGCCCAACACCTTTGCCCCGGCACCAACAACCACATTTTCACCAAGGGTGGGGTGGCGCTTGCCGGTTTCTTTACCTGTCCCCCCCAGGGTGACCCCCTGATAAATCAAACAATAGTCACCCACAACCGCTGTCTCACCAATGACGACCCCCATGCCATGATCAATGAAAACCCCCTTGCCAATCGTGGCGCCGGGGTGAATTTCAATCCCTGTGAGGAGGCGGGCAATGTGGGAAATAAACCGAGGGATAAAGGGAATACCCCGCCGCCAAAGCCAGTGGCTCAACCGATGGAGAACAATGGCCTGCAGTCCGGGATAGCAAAAAACAACCTCTAACCAGTTGCGGGCAGCAGGATCCCGCTCAAAGATAATTTGAAAATCTGCTTTGAGGGTGCTGAGCACACGGGGCTCCTTGGCAGTGATGCAACCTAAACACCAGTTTTGATCTTAGCGGATTTTGTCAAGTTCTCAGAGGCTTCAGGAGACCATCAAAGGAGAAGCCTGCGATCGCCGAGTGCACTGTAGGCCATATTCGAGGGCTTCAGCAACCGCTTGGTAAGAAGCTTCAATGATATTGGCAGAGACCCCCACCGTTGCCCAGCGATCGCGCCCATTACTGGATTCCACCAGCACCCGAGTTTTAGCCGCCGTGCCCGCATGACCATCTAAAATCCGCACCTTGTAGTCCGTCAGGTGAAACTCGGCAATCTCTGGATAAAAGGACATCAAGGCCTTGCGCAGTGCTTGATCCAATGCCGAGACAGGGCCATTGCCCTCCGCCGCCGTGAGCATCTCCTCACCATTGACTTCAACTTTGACCGTGGCCAAAGACTGGCTGCGAATCGTGGCCTCCAGTTGGCGTGAATCAGTGCGGCAAAAGACATCAAAGCCCTTAAGGGTAAAGGGTCGCTGGCGTTGCCCTAGTACCTCCTGAATCAGCAGTTCAAAGCTAGCCTCCGCCGCTTCAAATTGATAGCCTTCGCTTTCTAGGTGCTTAATGCGCTCCAAAATCGTCCGACTCAGGGGATGCTGCCGATCCAACTCAAAGCCGAGTTCACTGGTTTTCGCCAAAATATTGCTGATGCCTGCCTGCTCAGAAATAATAATGCGCCGTTGATTGCCCACCACATGCGGCTCAATATGCTCGTAGGTACGGGGGTTGCGCTGCACAGCACTGACATGGACTCCCCCCTTGTGGGCAAAGGCCGACAGACCCACATAGGGCGCATGATCATCGGGGGCAAGGTTGACAATTTCACTCACATGGCGGCTTACTTCCGTCAGCGTCGCCAACTGCTCTGGGGCGACACAGTCATAGCCGAGTTTCAATTGCAGATTGGGAATCAAGGTACACAGATTGGCATTGCCACAGCGTTCGCCATAGCCGTTGATGGTTCCCTGCACCATCCGCACACCGCTTTGTACCGCCGCAAGGGCATTGGCCACTGCCGTCCCCGCATCATTGTGGGTGTGAATCCCCAAACAATCAAGACCACCCAAGTGCGCCATCACCTCTGCCACCACTGCCTGAATTTGATGGGGGAGGCAACCGCCATTGGTATCACAGAGAACTAACCAATCGGCGCCGGCTGCTAGAGCCGTTTCAAGGGTTTGGAGTGCATATTCGGGATTGGCAAAGTAACCATCAAACCAATGCTCAGCATCGTAGATCACCCGTCGTCCGTGGGATTTCAGAAACTGAATGGAATCGGCAATCATGGCGCAGTTTTCCGCCAAGCTGGTCTTAAGACCGTCAGTGACATGGAGATCCCAAGACTTGCCAAAGAGGGTCACCCAGCGAGTACCGGCTGCTAGGATCGGCTCAAACATTGGCTCCTCTGCCGCCTTGCGACCGGGGCGACGAGTGGCACAAAAAGCAACGATTTCTGCCTGTTGTAGGGGTGTCTCCTGCAACTGCCAAAAAAACTGTACGTCCTTGGGATTGGCTCCCGGCCACCCCCCCTCAATAAAGGGAATCCCAAGGCGATCCAGTTGGCGGGCAATCCGCAGTTTATCTTCCAGCGAGAGGGAGAGACCTTCTCGCTGGGCGCCATCGCGCAGGGTAGTATCGTACAGCCAAATTTTCACTGTGCCGACTCTCCCTTGGGACCCTCATAGTCATTGGCGTAGGCTTGGAGCAGAGAACTGACCTGGCTAAAGACCTCTTTACCGGAGGTTTTGCCAATGGCCGATCGCTCCGGATGAAATTGTGGTCGCGCCATGTTGTGGTTAATGGCCTCTTGAACTTGGGTGCGAATTATGTCCATTAGTTCTTCTTGGGCCCGCTGGCGCTGGTACTGCGCTCCCTCTTCGGTGGTGGCATAAAGGGGCGGCAGACGGTTGAGGGCATAGGCAGCAATATCTCCTAAATCAAGGGCGCACTTTTGCTCTGCTTCAACGGCGGCGATGCGGGTCATGGCCTCCGTGAGCACCAGTTCTTCCATGACGTTGATAAATTGCTTGCGGGGGACAGCGACCACTTGACCCGTCAATAGGGCACCCATGAGGCGATCTAACGCCATGTAATCTTCCACGGAAAGTTCTGTGGCTTTATCGCAAATGCGTCCTACTTCTGCTTCCTGCGTTGGTGTCAAATAACCGTTGCGCAGTGCTTGCTCAACAATCTCTTGAATGCCCATAGGTGTTTCCAATGTAATTTCTCTGGGGAGATTTACCCCACTCAAATTTAGTATATGTGGTTAGTATATGTGGTATATCCTGAAAAACTATCAAGGTCAGATCACAAGATAAAATAATAATTGCTAGCAGCCTTCCCTTTTAGGGCTTGCCGGGGTGGCCTATGGTTGTTTGGTTAGTCTCTTTTTTCCAGGCAGTAGGGCCAGTTCTAGTGCCAATTTGTTTTTGTTTTGCTTGGTTACTGCTGGCAATCTTGGCTTGGGATCTGTGGCAGCTGACCCAGGAGGGGCTGGCGATCGCTCGCCGCCTGCATCAAATTCCCTGTGCCCGCTGTCGGTTCTTTTCGGGAGACTATCGGTTAAAGTGTTCACTGCATCCCGATTGGGCAGCTACTGAAGCGGCTATTCAATGTCCTGACTATCATTTTGAATAAAGCCCTAAGGAACCTAATTTATTCCTAAAGGGAGTTGGAAGAGGGATCACCTTGCTACGACAGTATCCACAATTGGTCATCTCCACAGAGGCGAGCACCTATGTCGTCCCTCTTATCGAAGGAAATTCATGGGTGATTGGCCGGGGCAAAGACTGCACGATTGTTTTGGCGGATCGCTGGTCCTCCCGTCGCCATGCGATGATTCAGCGTCTGGATAATGATGATTACTACCTTATTGATTTGGGGAGTCGCAATGGCTCTATTCTCAATGGCCAAATGATTCAGGTGCCAACACTTCTTAAAACGGGCGATCGCTTCATTATCGGCAAAACAACCCTTGAATTTCGCACTGATGAAGCTGTCTCCACCACACCGCCAGATGCCCCTGTTACCCTTCAACCCACCATTCTGATCATTCAACCCCCCGGCATTCAGGTACAAATTTGGCAAGAACTCCTGCGCAGTCAGGGTCTAGAAGTTGTCGTTGAATCGGGGCAAATCAACAGCCGCCGCATCATTAGTGATTTTGTGACCGTGATGCAGCGCAACCCTGACCTGTTGCTCCTTGATTCGCAACTGGAAAAACCGGATATTGGCAACCTCTTGAATTGGATCAAGGCAACGTATCCCCAGCTGCGCAGTTTCATCATTGATCGTTACGACAACCATATTTCCCCCGTGCAGCGACAATGGGCAGTAGAACATGGGGCAATGGATTGGTTGCCGGCACTGCCCGATGAAAATCTCACAATGTTTGGGGCGGAAATTGCGGCTCAATTGCGGCGCATTCTCAAGGCCTTGGGGCGCAACACACTAGAGCAAGAGAAGCTCGCAGTTACCCTTTTGAATCTGCAATTGGCGATAACTGATGATTTGCCCTCCCAGTTGCTCAGTGAGTATGTGAATCGTCCGCCCTTTCCTCTGCAATAGTTGGCAGTTGATCCACCTGAAAATACTGGTGAAAGCGCTCAGTGACTTGGAGGATATAGGAGCGACTTCGGTTATCCCGCCGCCGCTGAATAAACCCCAGGGTAAGGAGTTCTTGAATGTGTTGGTAGGCGCTAGAACCCCGCAGTGCAATCACCTCTGGTTGGCGAATGGGTCCACGAAGGGCAATTAGGGCTAATGTGCGTTGTGCCGCAACCCCCAATTCAACGGGGACAAGGGACTGAACTAGTTCTTGAAAGGCGGACTTTAGTTGCAGGCTATATTTATCGTCAATTTGGACAACTTCGAGGGCCGTCTGGCGATGGGCATAGTCGTTGAGGAGCTCAATCAGCGCTAGTTCAATGGCCTCAGGGTCAGTGCCGGCAAGGGCTGCCAGTTCAGTCAGCGTAAGGGGCTGTGCCTTCAGATATAGAATTGCCTCTACCCGCATCGTTAATGTACGCAGGTCGGTGTCCCCTTGCATAGGCTATTGCCAGCGGAACAGGGCAGCTCCCCAAGTTAAACCGGCACCAAAGCCAGCGGTGGCAATTAAATCTCCAGGTTGAATATGCCCCTGTTGAATCGGCTTGCTAAGGGCGAGGGGAATCGAGGCGGCGGAGGTATTGCCACACTGAGCCACATTGCTAATCACTTTCTCCTGAGGAATGCCTAAACGCTCAGCCACCGCGTCAAGGATGCGTTGGTTTGCCTGATGCAACACCAGCCAGTCAATTTCCTCAACGGTACACCCAGCGCGGTGCAGGGCTTTCTCAATCACCTCGGGAACTTGGGTGACGGCAAAGCGATACACTTCACGGCCATTCATAGCAATGGGAGCAAATCCGCCTTGGGCGATCGCGAGATTTTCCCCTAAGGTCTGGGGAGTACCCACAAAGGCAAGGGTAAGGTGCTCATTGAGGCGACCATCACTGCGCAGTTCAAAGCTCAAGAGCTGATCGACATCGCTGGCTTGCAAGACCATCGCGCCGGCGCCATCGCCAAAGAGAATGCAGGTACGGCGATCGCCCCAATCCACCCAACGGGAGAGAAGATCCCCCCCCACGACAAGGGCACTGCGGTAGGCACCGGTGCGCAAATACTGAGCCGCCGTGACCAAGGCAAAGAGAAAGCCAGAACAGGCCGCTGTCAAGTCGAAGGCCACGGCATTCACTGCCCCAATGCGAGTTTGCACCAAGCAGGCCGTACCAAAGAGATCATCGGGCGTCGAGGTAGCCAAGATGATCAAATCTACCGCTGTGGGTTCTAGTCCTGCCATCTGTAGGGCTGCCCCTGCTGCTTCGCTGGCCAGATCCACAAGGCACTGCTCAGGAGCCGCCACGTGCCGTTCTTGAATACCCGTACGGGACTGAATCCACTCATCTGAGGTGTCCACAAGGGCACTGAGGTGGGCATTGGTCAAGCATTGACGGGGGGTTGCCGCACCCACGCCGCTAAATTTAACGCCCTGCACAGTCACTAAGCCTGATCCTCAACGGCAACGGCATGCTGGTAACAGGCCTGAATCCGCTCTGAAACACGATGATCCACTGCTTCCTTGGCCAAGCGAATGGCATTAAAAATCGAGGGGGCTTGGGAACTGCCGTGGCTAATGATACAGATGCCATCCACCCCCAAAAGGAGGCCACCGCCATGTTCTGCATGATCAATGCGCTGCTTAATTTTGCGGAGATTGGGACGCAGCAGCGCCGTACCCAGTTGACCCCGCCAGCCCCGAGGTAACTCTTCACGGAGAATTTGTATGAGGACACTCCCCAAGGATTCAGCAAATTTGAGCAGAACGTTGCCGACAAACCCATCGCAGACCACAACATCAAATTGTCCCGACAGGACATCGCGGCCTTCTGCATTGCCCAAGAAGGAGATTTGGCGATTTTGCCGCAGGAGTTGATGCGCCTTTAGGGCCAGATCGTTGCCTTTACAGTCCTCTTCGCCAATGTTGAGCAAGCCCACCTTCGGATCGGACACATCTAAGACATACCGGCTATAGATGGATCCCATGAGTGCAAATTGCTCAAGGTATTTGGGGCGGCAGTCCACATTGGCGCCCACATCAAGCACGAGGACGGATTTGCCGGGGATGAGGGTGGGTAAGACTGCACCAATGGCGGGGCGATCGATCCCAGGGAGTCGGCCTAAGCGCAATAGTGCCGCGGCCATCGCTGCCCCTGAGTGACCAGCGGAAACAACTGCATCAGCCGCACCTGCTTTGACCAGATCCATCGCCACGTTAATCGAGGCCTTGGGCTTGCGTTTGAGGGCGCTGAGGGGTTCTTCCCCCATGTCAACAGCATCACTGGCTTCAATAATTTGGGGCTTGGCTGTGGGGGCATGTTCATCGAGGTAGCGCTGAATGGGCACCGGATCACCCACAAGGAGAATATCGGCATCTAATTCTTCACTGGCTCTGAGGGCGCCAGCAACAATCTCATCGGGAGCATAGTCACCCCCCATGGCATCCACAGCAATCCGTGCACGAGTCATTGGCTGAACTCTTACGACAAAATCCTTCAGAATTTTAGCAGATGGCAGGCCTTTTCCGGTGGATGGCCAATCCCCAGGGGCGGCCAGGGGGAGAGGGTCTTCGATCCCCCAATCCCTAGCCCAATTTGCAAAAAAGGGGCTAAAGTCCTCCTGAACCCTTCACTTGCCAAGCGGGAAGCCCATCTAGGCAGAGAAACCTAAATTGAGGCCTGTACCATTGTGGACATGGGCCAGTTGTTCGTACTTGCGGGCATGCTGACGTAGATCGGCGGCCTCAGTGTCGCTCACTTCACGCACGACTTTGGCGGGAATGCCCAGAACCAACGAGCGGGGAGGAACATCTTTGCTGACCACTGCCCCAGCACCGACAATGCTGCCAGCTCCCACCCGAACGCCATTGAGAACCACCGCGCCAATGCCAATTAAGCAGCCGTCTTCCACCGTTGCCCCATGAATGACTGCGCGATGCCCAACAGTGACCTCTTCACCAAGAATCGTAGGCTGCCCCGGATCGCCATGGAGGATGGCACCATCTTGAACATTGGTGTGGGCACCAATCTCGATGTAGGCCACGTCACCGCGTAAAACAGCGCCGTACCAAATGCTACAGCCTTCAGCCAAGCGAACATCGCCAACAAGGGTGGCATTGGGGGCAATAAAGGCAGCGCGATCGCTGACAACGGGTGGCCAAAAAGCACTAGGGGCAGTGATTACCATGGTT
>NZ_JACOMP010000006.1:0-14472 GCF_014466085.1 Thermosynechococcus sp. OHK43 | reverse complement strand
CCCAACGTCACTGGTTTAGGGGAACTGTTGCAGGGAACAATGCCTCTGCCCCACTGGTCTAGTCTTTTGGCCAATTCTACTGAAGGACTCTGGGTATTGACGGCAGGTCAGGCGCAGCAGGAACCCATGGCAGTGTTTAGTTCTTATCGCTGGTTTGATTTCCTAGACAGCACTAAAGAAACTTTTGACTTCGTGATTGTTGATGTCCCTGCGATCCTCGCTGCTGCGGATACATATCGAGTGCTGACAGCACTAGAGCGGGCTCTGTTGGTGGTGCGCCTAAGGCAAACACGACAGGAGGCCTTGGCCGAAGTGCTGAAAGCCTGCGATCTGGGTTTACGGCAAAAGATTCTGGGGATTGTGGTGAATGATGTAGCCAAGGCCAACCAAGCGTTTGGCAACTTCCAAACTCAGACTACTGACTTAGAGATGGGTTCGATCTCTGGGCTTTCTGCCTGAAGAACAGCTAATCCTTCACCTGTTGCCGTCTACTCCTTGGCCCTTGGCATTCGAACTAAGGCTAAAATAAAGAATGCTGGGAGAGATGGCAGAGTGGTCGAATGCGCTCGACTTGAAATCGAGTGTGGCAGTGATGCCACCGAGGGTTCGAATCCCTCTCTCTCCGTTCAATTAATTAACAAAAAGGCAGCCAGAGCTGCTCTAGCCGCCTCACTATTACTTTATTAATGTTTATTAATGATGCCTTTATTGGAGTGGCCTACAAGCCAAGATCCGCCAAAATGTCGGTGGCGTGGGTCTCGGTTTTCACGCTGGTATAGACATGGGAAATGATGCCATTGCCGTCAATCACATAGGTAACTCGCTTGGCGTAGCCGCCCCCATCCACGTCGTAGGCTTTGATAATTGACCTATCAACATCCGCCAGCAGGGGGAAGGGAAGGTTAAATTTCTCAGTGAACTTTTGGTGTGAGGTTTCGTCATCTGCACTCACGCCCAAAACGACGATATTTTTGTCCTGATAGGCGGCATAGTTGTCGCGAAAGCTACAGGCCTCCTTAGTGCAGCCGGGGGTATCATCCTTGGGGTAAAAGTACAGCACCACAGTTTTACCTGCAAAGTCACTGAGGGAGACCGTGTTGCCATGGGTGTCTTTGGCAGTAAAGGGGGGGGCGGGTGTACCAACGGCTAGAGCCATGGTGCATAACCTCCTAGCTTTAAGATTTGTTACGTTGTTTCGCTCTTTATTGTATCGGTAGGTGCCAAAAAGTTAGTAGTGGATGCGGGGGTCAATCCAAGCATTGACCACATCAATGAGAATGCTGGCAGCGACCACAATCACGGCAAAGAAAACCACAATTCCTTGCACCGTCGGATAATCCCGCAGAGTAATGGCTTCGTAGAGTCGCTGCCCCAGTCCCGGCCAAGAAAAGGTTACCTCTGTTAACACTGCTCCCCCCAAGAGGCTGGCAAGGGTGAAGCCCAAAACCGTGATCACGGGAATTAGGGCGTTCTTGAGGGCATGGTGAATGAGGATTCGATGTTCAGGAATACCACGGGCCCGGGCGGCTTCTACATAATCTGCCACTAACGTTTGCTTGAGATTCACCCGCACAATGCGCTCAAAGATGCCACTGAGGACGATCGCCAGCGTGACCGCAGGTAGAAGCAAGTAGGTCAACGCAGTTCCCAGTTGCTGAAGATTGCCATTCAGGAGCGCATCAAGCATGTACAGCCCAGTGGGGCCTTGGGGGGGTGTTGCGGTGATGGGGTAGCGGCTGCCCAAGGGAAGCCAACGCAGCTTCACCGCAAAGAGCAGTTGCAGGAGCATCCCGAACCAAAAGAGGGGCAAGGCATAGGTAATGATGCCAAAGAGACGGCCAGCCATATCCCAAGCAGTTCCGGATTTAACCGCAGCGAGACTGCCAATGAGCACTCCTAAGCCAAAGGCGATCGCCAGACTGACGAGGCTCAATTCTGCTGTGGCCGGAAAATGCTTGGCAATGATACTAGTGACTGCTTCCCCTTGACTGGTGAGGGAGGTTCCCAGATCAAATTGCAGAAGTTGCCCTAAATAATTCAAGTATTGCTGCCATAGGGGTTGCGCCAAGCCCAATTGTTGCCGCAAGGCCTCCTTTACAGCGGCCGGAGCACGGGGGCCTAAAATCGCATCCACGGGATCTCCTGGCGTGGCTCGCAGCAGCAAAAAGACGACGGTGACAATTGTCCACAGCATGAGTGGCGCAAGTAAAAGCCGCAGGAGCAAGTACCCCTGCAATGCACGCAGACGAGACATCAACAGCTGGAGTTATTCTTGGGGTGGGCTTGCTGCTCGCTGGCGATCGCGCTCAATTGAGGCCAAGAGGCGTTTTGGGTAGCTATCTGCTGCAATTTGCAAAATCTGATCGAGGGGGGTCTCATGCATAAACTTGCTGGCAGCAGCAATGTACTCGCGGTTAGGACAGCGATCGCCCAAGACACAGCCATTGACACAGGCCTCTGCACAATTGATGGTTTCTGGCGTTAGTTCACTCATGGCAGCTCTCCGAGGAATTTTTCAAATTTTAGCAAGGGGAAGCCAAATGAAAATTGGCAGTGATGACCATGCCCCCTAGGCTAGAATCATACTGGCAAGGGAAACGTTGGTTAGGAGGCAAAATGCGCAAGAAATGGATCACCCTGTTCGTGTTGCTATTGGGGATGATTCCCTTCATTGCCATTTCTGTGATGCCTCTGCTCACTAGTGCCTTTACGCCACCCCAAGCTACCCCAAGCCCGATGGCTAGTCCTGCCGCTGGGGACAAAGTTGCAGAGCTGCAAGCCCAAGAAAAGGGCTATCAATTGGTGCTGGAGCGGGAACCTAACAATGCCACAGCATTAGAAGGCTTAGTGCTGGCGCGGTTGCAACTGATTCAACTGGGCAAAGGAGAGATTGCCAGCGTCATTGACCCCCTGCGGCGGTTGGCGGCTCAGCGACCCGAACAAACAGACTATGCCATTCTCCTAGGGCAAGCGCAACAACAAACGGGCGATCGCGAGGGGGCTGCCCAAACGTTTCAAGGGGTTTTGGCTAAATCGCCGGGGAACCTCAATGCCCTGCGGGCACTGGTGGATCTCTACCTCAAGGAAAATCGTCCTCAAGCTGCCATTGGTCTGATTGAAGAGACCCTCCAAGGAGCAGAGCAAGCCAATAAAGTCCAACCGGGGAGCGTGGATGTCACGGCTGTACAACTCCTGCTTGGCGATGTCTATATGACTCAAAAACGCTATGATGAGGCGCTAACCCTTTTCCAAAATCTTGGCAAAGAAAATCCCAACGATTTTCGCCCAGTGCTTGCCCAAGCGATGGCACTGACGGAACAGGGGAAAAAGACCGAGGCGGCTTCCCTCTATGCTAAAGCGGTGGAATTAGCTCCTGCCAAGTATAAAGATGCCATTCAGCGGGCGGCCCAGCAGGTGCCAAAGGAATCTCCAGCGACCCCTGAACCCTCACCGCAGCAATAGAGTTATACTTGCTGCTGCAGTTCCTCGAGGCGAGCCAGTACCTCCTGACTGTGAATAGCGGGGTTCACTTTCACATAGCGCTCCCGCAGGATGCCCTCAGGATCAATGATGAAACTGTGGCGCAGCGAGACAAACCCCAACCACGAACCATAGGCTTTGCTGACTTGGCCATCGGGGTCAGATAGGAGGGGAAAGGTCAAGCCTTCACTGTCACAGAAATCTGCGTGGGAGTCCACGGAGTCGGCACTGACGCCAATGACTTCGGCATTGTGGACATGAAATTGCTCAATATCTCGTTGAAAGCGTTGGGCCTCAAGAGTACAGCCAGCGGTAAAGTCCTTGGGGTAAAAGTACAGCACCACCCACTTACCGCGATAATCCTTGAGGGAAATGAGCTGACCGTTGACACTGCTGGGAAGAGAAAAGTCGGGTGCGGGGGCATTCAGGGGCGGCAATTCACCCCCGAGGGCCCAACTGGGGGCTGCTGGGCTAAGAAACAGGATCAAACTCAAAAGGGCAACAAGTCCTGAGCGCAAGAACATAGTGAAATCGCTTAGTGAAATCGCTAAACTGGCCTTAGGAACGTATCTAGCTGCACTGTACCCTACTTTTAACGATTTTTCGAGTTTTCGAGGTTGATGCCGTCGCTCGCCGTTGTACAGCTCATGCCCCGTTGGTTGCGCTGGCTCTGTGCATTGGTGCTGGCGATCGCCCTTGGGGTGGGGCTGTGCCGCCTGATTGCCGAGAGCCTTTGGTTTCATCAACTGGGCTATTTGGCGGTGGTTTGGCAGCGCTGGAGTGTTCAAGCCCTACTGTTTCTGGCGGTTGCGGGGGTATCGCAGCTTTTCTATGGCTGGCAGCAACGCTGGCTGCTGCGGCAACGTACGGTGACCCTTGATCCAGTCCTGAGGGCACAGAGTACCTATCGGGGGCTGGGGCTATGGCGGCTTTTGTTGTGTGCTGGCGGTTTAACTTGGCTGCTCATTGTTGCAACTTACCACATTGGGGCGATCGCGCTGCAACTGTGGCAACAGCGCTCAGAAATGACATTTAACAGCCCTTTGCTGCCGCAATTGAGTGTTTGGCGGGTGGCGGAGCTATCGCTGCAAATGGTGCAGAATCCTTGGCTACTAGGGCTGAGTTTGGTGGCCTTGATACTGGGGCTGTGGTTGCCTGTAGGTCTCTTTCAGGGATTGGGCATTCTCTTGAGCCTCGCGATGGGGGCGATCGCCAGCCTCAGTTGGCCAGTTGTCCTCAAGGGACTGTTTGCCGCCAGTGATCCCCATACTGAGCCGCTCTTTCACCATTCCATTAGCTTTTACCTGTTTCAAATCCCCCTGTGGGAACTGTTGCGCCTATGGTTGGTGAACCTCAGTGTTGTCGGCTTAGGGGGAACGGCCTTGGGCTATCTCCTTGCCAATGAAAGTCTCAGTCATGGCAAATTCCTCGGCTTCGTGCGATCGCAACGGCGGCATTTACAGGGCTTAAGTGCCTTTGTCTTTGCCACAGTGGCCCTTAGCTTCTGGCTAGAGCGCTATAAACTTCTCTATTCGACCAAGGGGGCAGCCTTTGGCGCAGGCTATACCGATGTCACCGTACGCTTACCCCTTTATGGTTGGCTCTCGGCCTCAGCCTTTGCCGTTGCCTGTTTGTTGGCTTGGTCAGCGATTCGACGGGGCGGAGAAGGGCAGCGGCGGTTGGGCCCCATTGCCCCTGGCCTCTTTGGCTTTACCTTGGGCTATCTGGTGGTCATCCTGATTGTAGATTGGCTCCTACCCACAGCCATTGAAGCAGCCATTGTTCAACCCAACCAACTGCAACGGGAACTCCCCTACATTCAACGCACCCTTACCCACACCTGCGAAGGTTTTAACCTTGAAAAAATGCGGGTGGAACCTTTCCAGCCGGAAAATAACCTGAATGCCGAAATCATTGCTGCCAATGCGGCCACCACCCGCAATATTCGCCTTTGGGATACCCGCCCCCTTCTCGAAACCAACCGCCAACTGCAACAACTGCGCTCCTACTATCGGTTTCCAGCGGCTTTTCTGGATCGCTACTATCTGAAACTGGCTCCCGATCAAGACCAATCAGAAATTCGCCAAGTCCTCATTGCTGCTCGTGAAGTGGACTACAGTGCGGTTCAGCAGTTTGCCCGCAGTTGGATTAATGAGCACCTCGTGTTTACCCACGGCTATGGCTTCACGATCAGTCCGGTAAATACGGCGGAAGCCAATGGTCTGCCCAAGTACTTTGTTCGCGATATTGGCGATACGGGTGAGCTACTGGTCAATCCCCCACAGATTCGGGAGAGTATTCCCTTTTTCTACCCACGGATCTATTACGGTGAACTCACCAATACCTATATCTTTGTCCCCTCTAAGGTCCCGGAACTGGACTTTCCGCGGGGGGCTGAAAATGTTTATAACCACTATGACGGCACGGGGGGTGTGCCCATTGCCAGTTGGTGGCGACGCTTGGTCTACAGTGTCTATTTTCGAGATTGGCAACTCCTGTTGACCCCCAACTTGCGGCCAGACTCACGGGTTCTCTTTCGGCGATTGATTCAGGATCGCGTGCGGGCGATCGCCCCCTTCCTGCGCTTTGACAGTGAGCCCTACCTTGTTGTGGCTGATCCACGCTCTGAACAGGAGATTGCTACTAGCTCGAGCACGGCGGGGGTCAGCTATCTCTACTGGATGATTGATGCCTATACCGTCAGTCGCTACTATCCCTACAGCGATCCGGGGGAGCACTCGTTTAACTACATTCGCAACTCTGTGAAAGTGGTGGTGGACGCCTATAACGGCGATGTCACCTTTTATGTGGTGGAACCTGAGGATGTCATGATTCGCACGTGGCAGCGGATCTTCCCAACCCTTTTTCATCCTTTGAGTACGATGCCCCACCAGCTCTATCGCCACATTCGCTATCCCATTGATCTGCTGCAAGTGCAGTCCGAGCAGCTCCTGAAATACCACATGACCGATCCCGTGGTGTTTTACAACCGCGAAGACCTCTGGCAGATTCCCAAGGAGATCTACCGCGAAAAACCCCAAGCGGTTGCCCCCTACTATCTCATTACCAAGCTGCCCATTGGCTACACGGAGGAGTTTATTCTCCTGGTCCCCTTTACGCCCGTGAATCGTCCCAACCTCATTGGTTGGCTAGCGGCTCGTTCCGATGGCCAGAACTATGGCAAGCTTCTGCTCTACGTCTTTCCCAAGCAAGAACTGGTCTTTGGTCCTGAACAAATGGAGGCGCGGATCAATCAGGACCCCGTCATTTCGCAGCAAATTTCCCTCTGGAATCGCCAAGGGTCAAGATCGGTGCAGGGCAATCTCCTCATTATCCCCATCCAGCGATCGCTCCTGTATGTTGAACCCCTTTACCTCGAAGCCGATCAAAATCGACTGCCCACCTTGGCACGGGTCATCGTGATGGATAATCAGCGGATTGTGATGGCACCCACCCTAGAGGAGGCCCTGAAACGACTCTTTCCGCAATAGGGGCAAAAACCAGTGAAGACGCCTATGACTACAGCTGCATACCTCCATTTGCCCTTTTGTCGGCGCCGCTGCTTCTACTGTGACTTTCCAATTACGGTGGTGGGAGATTCTCCGACGCTGGCGGACTCACTGATTCAAGAGTATGTGGCGGCGCTGTGTCAAGAAATTGCCCACACCCCCACTGAGGGGCTACCGCTGCAAACTATCTTTTTTGGTGGTGGAACGCCTTCTCTAGTCCCGCCTCAATACTTTGGCCAACTGCTGGAAGCCCTCGATCGCCAGATGGGCATTGCCCTAGGAGCGGAAATTTCCATGGAAATGGATCCGGGGACATTTCACTTAGAACAATTGCAGGGCTATCTCAGGGCAGGGGTCAATCGTGTCAGCTTGGGCGTACAGGCCTTTGACAGTGAGCTATTGCGGCTGTGTGGCCGCAGTCACGATGGGGCCGATGTTGAGCGTGCAGTTGAGATGATTCATAGGGCGGGGGTAGCAAACTGGAGCATGGATCTAATTTCGGGCCTGCCGCAACAATCCTTAGCGGACTGGCAATCCTCCCTAGCGCAAGCGATCGCCTTCAAGCCAACGCATCTGTCTATCTATGACCTCATCATTGAGCCAAAAACCGTCTTCAGCAAACGCTATCAACCCGAAGCAGCCCCCCTACCCAGCCACGATCAGACTGCCGCCGCCTATCACCTTGCTCACGAGATGTTAACAGCAGCGGGCTACGATCACTACGAAATTTCTAACTATGCCCAACCGGGGTTTGCCTGTCGTCACAATCAAGTCTATTGGCGCAATCAATCCTACTATGGCTTTGGCATGGGCGCCACCAGTTATCTCCAACATCGCCGTCTCAGCCGCCCGCGTACCCGCCGTGAATACTATCAATGGCTACAAAGCTTACCAGAGAGTCTCAATCAAGGGAGTCCAGATTCCCTGTGGGATCGCTGGTTGGAAACCCTGATGTTGGGCTTGCGCCTCAGCGATGGCCTGTCTTTGAGGGCTTTGGCGGCTGAATTTCCTGCGTCCTGGGTTGAGGCCCTACAGGCAGCAGCGGTAAAAATGTCTCCAGAGTTGCTTTCTTTGGCGGGCGATCGCCTGCACTTAACACAGCCAGAGGGATTTCTAGTGGCTAATCACGTCATTGTCAGTCTTTGGGAAGCATTGGAGGGATCGGTTTTCCGCCAACAGGAAGGGCAACCCCTACCGATACACTAGAGGTTGTCTGACCAAGAATACACTCACGGGAAGGATCATGTTGGAACAGGGAACCATTTCAATCCACACTGAGAACATTTTTCCAATCATTAAAAAGTGGCTCTACTCCGATCATGAGATTTTCCTGCGGGAACTGGTCTCTAACGCCGTCGATGCCATTCAAAAACTGCGGATGGTGGCACGCTCTGGGGAATATAGCGGCGATGTGGATCACCCCGAAGTGACGATCACGATTGATAAAGAAAACAAAAAGTTAGCGATCGCCGACAATGGCATCGGCATGACCGCTGAGGAAGTCAAAAAATACATTACCCAAGTGGCCTTTTCCAGTGCCGAGGAATTCGTGCAAAAGTACAAAGGGGAAGGGGAAAACGCCATCATCGGCCACTTTGGATTGGGGTTTTACTCCGCCTTTATGGTGGCTGAGCGTGTGGAAATTGATACCCTTTCCTACCGTGAAGGCGCCGTTCCTGTCCATTGGACCTGTGATGGTTCCACGGAATTTACCCTTTCCGATGGCCAGCGCACCACTGTGGGCACCACAGTCACCCTGACGCTTCAAGACAGTGAATTGGAGTATCTAGAGCCAGCCCGTATTCGTGAGTTGGTTCGCAAGTACTGTGACTTTTTACCCGTTCCCATTCAACTTGAAGGGGAGCAAATCAATAAACAAATTGCGCCGTGGAAGAGTGCCCCCAATAGCCTCAGCAAAGAGGACTATCTGGAGTTCTATCGCTATCTCTATCCCTTCCAAGAAGACCCCCTGCTATGGGTTCACCTCAATACCGACTACCCCTTTGTGGTGAATGGGATTCTCTACTTCCCCAAGCTGCGCCCCGATATTGATGTCACCAAGGGGCAAATTAAGCTCTACTGCAATCAGGTCTTTGTCAGTGACAACTGCGAAGAGATCATTCCCCGCTTTTTGCTGCCTCTGCGGGGGGTGATTGACAGTAGCGATATTCCCCTAAATGTGTCCCGCAGTTTCCTGCAAAACGATCGCACTGTTCGTAAAATTGCTGACTACATTGCCAAGAAGGTGGGCGATCGCCTGAAGGAGCTATATCGCGAAGACCCCGCTGCCTACGTGCACCTATGGCAAGACCTTGGCACCTTTGTTAAATTTGGCTCCATCAACGATGAGAAGTTCAAAAAGCAGGTGGAAGACATTCTCATCTACCGCACCACTGCCGAATTGACCTCCAAAGACAGCGACGACGTTTGGGCAGCTGAGGGGGGCATTCAAGTGGATGGCAAAACCTATACCACCCTCAAACAATACCTAGAGCGCAACAAGGAGCGCCAAGGCAATCGCGTCTATTACTGCACCGATGAGGTGAACCAAGCCACCTATGTGCAACTGCTCAAGAGCCAAGGGATTGAAGTTCTCTTTATGGACACTTTTATTGATACTCACTTTGTACCGTGGCTGGAGCAGAACTACAGCAATGTCAAGTTTCTGCGGGTGGATGCGGAGCTGGATGAAACCCTGATTGATAAGAGCAAAGAGAGCGAACTCATTGACCCCACCACCAACAAAACCCGCAGTGAGCAGATTAAAGCCCTCTTTGAATCCGTGCTGAAAAAGCCAAAGCTGACAATCCGCACCGAGGCCCTCAAGGCCGATGCCCCGCCGGCGATGATCCTACTCCCTGAAGCCAGTCGGCGGATGCAGGAGATGATGGCAATGATGCAGCAGCAAGCCAATGCGCAGTTGCCGGAGGAGCATATCTTAGTTGTCAACACCGCCCATCCCTTGGTGCAAAATCTCCTCAGCCTTAACCAAGGAACGATTATTCAAACCAGCGGCACCTCAGAAACGGGTACATTGGTCGAAAAGCTGTGTCAGTATATCTACGATTTGGCCTTGATGTCCCAGCGGGCCTTTGATGCCAATGGTATGCAGCAATTTACGGAGCGGGCCAGTCAAGTGCTAACCCAACTGACAGCGATGGCCACGCGCTAACCTTTACAGATATGGGAGGTAATCCATGATAGTTACGGTAGGCTTATTGGCGGGAGCGATCGCCCTATTGGCCTGGGGACTCTACCGCAACCTGCCCTATGGCAAGGTGGGGATAGTGGCATGGCTGCAAACCCTTGTCCTGATGCTCCCTTGGCTGGTGGTTTTCGGCAGCCTCAGCTTTGGGATTGTGATTAACTTTGCTGCCGTCCTCTTTGGGCTGGTGTTTTCGATTGTGGCCTATATTGCCCTGGGGCGGTGGTTGCGATCGCTGGCAGTCACCGCAGAACTCCCCTTGGCTGCTTCTGGGCGTTCTGAACTGGAGCAAGCCACCACAGAACAGACAACCGCCGCGCCGCCTACCGAGAAACCTAGCCTTCCCCCTGAGGATTTGCAAGCCATTCAAAGCATCTTTAGTGTTGATACCTACTTTGCCACCGATTACATTCCCTACAAGGGAGGCGTGATCTGTCCAGGGAATCTGCGGGGTGAGGCTAAAGCGGTGCATCAGCAACTCACCGAACGACTACAGGCCGCCTTGCCCGATCGCTATCGCCTCTTTATGGTGCCCAATAGTGAGGGCAAGCCCATGGTGGTCATCTTGCCGATGACCACTGAGCCGATCCGCTCCGGCAAGCTCCAAAAGCTAGCGGCGGTGCTGTTGGCGGTGGCCACCCTGGGCACCTGTCTCGAGACCAGTGCCATTTTGCAGGGCTTTAGCCTACTGGGGAATCCTACTGCCGGCCTCTTTCAGCGATCGCTCCCCTTTGCCCTCGGCCTCTTTGGCATTGCGGCTGTGCGGGAGGTGGGCCACTGGTTAATGGCCAAACGCTATCGGGCACGCTTGGGGCCGCCGATCTTTTTGCCGGCGTGGCAGTTGGGGACTTTTGGTGCGATGACCCGCCTTGAATCCTTCCTGGCCAATCGCAGTCAACTGTTTGATATGGGGGCCGCGGGGGCGATCGCCGCCGGTAGTGTTTCGCTGCTGCTGTTGAGCATTGGCTTTGTCCTCTCGCCCACAGGTCAGGGTTTAGAGGTGCCGACCCTCTTTTTCCAAGGATCGATTTTAGTGGGGACGATCGCCAAGCTCTTTTTGGGGCAGCAATTGCACAGCGAAGTGGTGATGGTGCATCCCTTGGTGATTCTGGGCTGGCTGGGGCTGATCATGACTGCTTTGAACTTGATGCCTGCAGGGCAACTGGATGGCGGGCGGATTATTCAAGCTATTTACGGTACGAAAACCGCCAAACGACTGACGGTTATTACCCTTGTGGTCTTGGGCTTGGTGGCAATTGTCAACCCCTTGGCCCTGTATTGGGCGTTGGTGATCCTGCTATTGCAGCGGGATGTGGATCAGCCCAGTCTCGATGAAATAACAGAACCGGACGATACCCGTGCCGGTTTGGGGCTGCTGTTGTTGTTCTTGATGGCAGCTACCCTCATTCCAATGGCACCGGGGCTGGCTGGTCGGCTGGGGATTGGAGGCTAAATGCCCGATTCACTGCGGCAAATTTTGACGGCAGTTGCCCAAGGAGAACTGACTGTAGAGACGGCCTATCGCCAATTGCAACACCTTGCCTACGAACCCGTTGGCGATTTCGCGCGCCTTGATCACCAGCGGCAGCAGCGCACGGGCTTTCCAGAGGTCATTTGGGGGCCTGGGAAAACCCCCCAGCAAATTGCTGAAATTCTGGAGCGGATGCGTCCCCACTATCCCTGTGTGATGGCCACGCGTATTTCCCCAGAGGTTTTTGAGGCGGTGCGATCGCGCCTTGGGGGACTGCACTATTTTGAAAAGGCACAGATTTGCAGTACAGCCCCCATTTTGCCGCCGCAGTTTCCGCTTCAGGTGGGTTTGGTCTGTGCCGGTACAGCGGATCTGCCCGTGGCCGAAGAGGCGGCAGTGACGTTGCAGCTCTCAGGGTTTAGCGTTGAGCGGTTTTGGGATGTGGGGGTGGCGGGACTTCATCGCCTCTTGAGTGTGCGCGATCGCCTTGAGCAGATGGCGGTGCTAATTGTTGTTGCCGGTATGGAGGGGGCACTGCCCAGTGTGGTGGCGGGGCTAGTCTCAGTGCCCGTGATTGCGGTGCCCACCAGTATTGGCTATGGCGCGAACTTTGCTGGTTTGGCGGCGCTGCTCACAATGCTCAATTCCTGTGCCCCCGGCATTGGTGTTGTCAATATTGACAATGGCTTTGGGGCCGCCATGCTAGCGGCCAAGATCTTGCGATCGCTCAGTCAACGGTTATAATGGTTATTTGTTCTTAACGTGTGATTGATCATCAGGTGAGCTGTGGCTAACATTAAATCTGCCGCTAAACGTGCCCAAATTGCTGAGCGCAACCGTCTGCGCAACAAGGCCTATCGCTCGGCAGTGCGTACCTTGATTAAAAATTACTTGAATGCCATTAGTCAGTACAGCGCCGACCCCACCCCAGAAAAACTGGCGGAAGTCCACCAACGCCTGAACTTAGCCTTTAGCAAAATTGACAAAGCCGTTAAGCGCGGCGTTCTCCATCGCAATACCGGTGCCCGTCGCAAGGCGCGCTTGACACGGATTCTCAACAAAACACTGCAACCTGCCGCCTAATCCCCATGTTGGTGGATACCCACGTCCATCTGAATTTTCCAGAGTACGCGGCCGATCTGGAAGCAGTAGCTGAGCGCTGGCGATCGGCGGGGGTGGTGCGTTTGGTGCATGCTTGTGTCGAACCGCAGGAATTTCCAGCCATTCAGCGCCTGAGTGCCCAGTTTCCAGAAGTGTTTATGGCCGTGGGTCTCCATCCCTTGGATACCCAGCAGTGGCAGCCAGAACTCAAGGAGAAAATTGCCAGCCTTGCCAGCAATGAACCCAAGGTGGTGGCCATTGGCGAAACCGGCCTAGACTTTTACAAAGCCACGAACCGCGAGCAACAGGAGGCCGCCTTTTGGGCACAGTTGGAGGTCGCCCAGGCATTGGATTTACCCGTGATCATCCACTGTCGCGAAGCAGCGGCGGCGGCCCGGGATCTGTTGCAGCAATTTGTGCGCGATCGCGGTCCGGTTCGAGGGGTCATGCACTGTTGGGGCGGAACTCCCGAAGAAACTGAATGGTTTCTCAATCTGGGTCTTTTTATTAGCTTTAGCGGCACGGTCACCTTTAAGAACGCTAAACAAATTCACGCCTCAGCGCAGATAGTTCCCAGCGATCGCCTGCTCATTGAAACCGATTGTCCTTTTTTGGCCCCTGTGCCCAAGCGGGGTGAAAAGCGGAACGAACCCAGCTATGTGCGCTTTGTGGCCGAAGCCGTAGCCCGCCTGCGACAATGTGACCTTGCGGAACTAGAACGGCAGACAACTCTCAACGCCTGTCATCTCTTTCGGCTACCACTGCCCACAGAGGCCTCTATTGCCACCTTTTCCTAGGCTAAAGATTGATTTAGCCAGTCATCGGAGCGGCGCAAAACGGTATCGTACAGCCCAATATCTTCCCCTTCGTGACGGTTAATACCCGTATAAACCAGGCTTGGATCTTCATAGCGCTTGAACTTGTACACCGCATCGTTCATCAGCGCGCTGTTGAAGACGCCGAGGCTGACGAGGAGTTCAAAATCTTTCACCGTCAGCCCCGTGACGTTCTTGAACAACCCCGGCTCCAACTGCGTGATCACATCGCGCAGCGTTCGTTCCCGATGGTCGGTCAAATACATAAAAATGGGGATGCGCGTCGCCAGCTTGATGAGCTTTTCCTGAATCTGTTTGCGCTTGCTCTTGAATTCCTTCTCCTCTTCGGTCAGCTCACGCTTTTCTTGAGCGGAAAGCGCTCGGTCGTTGGCCTCTTTTTTCAGCCGTTTCACGGCCTCCGACTTGTTGATGATGGTTTCAATCTCCTGATTGAGGTTGCGGAAGCCCTCAATGTTCATCAGCGCCTGCATCGCCTGTTCGTTGGTTATCAGCCGCCGCAGAGTGTCATTGTCCACATTCACCAATAGCGCGCTTTCCCAGCGGCGGGCCAGCAGGGTGGCGGTGGTGCCGCTCATGGCCATTTCCAGCACGCCGGCGGCATCAATCTGTCGCATTGAACTCCCATCATACGCCAGCACCGGCAGGAAGTGGATAAATTCCTCCACTTTCTTTTCCGGGTCATCCTCATTCACATTCAGGCGGCAACTGTAGTCGGCAATCTGCCGCAGGGCGCGATCCGGCGCAAAATCGAACACATAGCACTCTTCTTTGAGAATCAGCTCCGCGTTGGGTGAGGTTCCGTCAGGATTCTGAATCGTCCATGGACTCTGCACGCGGAAGGCGGCCTGGAAGTAGGTTTCTGGGCTAGAT
>NZ_JACOMP010000108.1:0-2992 GCF_014466085.1 Thermosynechococcus sp. OHK43 | reverse complement strand
TCCCCAAACCCATAAATTTCTCGGCCAGCGCTAGGCTTATTTCTTAATCAGGATATAGGCACGGACGTAATGGGGTATGCGACGAGCAGCCGCTTGATAGCTGGCACGGTCAGGAAAAATTCCCGCCAAAAAGTCCAACTGATAGAGATTGGGCATAAAAGCTCCCCCCGTATCGGCAATCACACCAAGGCGCAGTTTAGGCCGACCGCCCTGGGTATCTTCCACTACAACGACTCGGCCAAGACCAATATTCCAGACATCGCCAGCAAACGTCACTTCAGGCTCAATATTAATTTTGTTCTCAATGGTGCTGCCGTAGCCCTTAATGGCAGCCACTTGGCGAAAATACCAGTAGCGCCGCTGCTCATAGGGATCAAGCCCCTTGGCAAAGGGAATATCATTATGGCGATCCACATTGAAAAATTCTTCAGTGCCATCGGTAAATTGCACCAAAATCGTCCCCTGCATCAGGGCATCCTCAAGCCCTCTCCTCGTTAGGTAGGCCAAAGGCTTCACCCGTCCATAGAGGGAGCCACCCGGTTCAAAAATCCCTGCGAGCACCTGTTGCTTTGTGAGTTGCTTATAAAATAAATCCTCTGGTTGATCGGGAACATGGGGCGGCAGAGCATAAAGGGCCGCATTGTAGGTCTGCGTGCGGCTGCGTGATCCGCGATGGGTAAATACCGCGTAGTTAGTGAGGCGCAATTCTTCAGTTTGGTTTGGATTGCGGGGATTGTGGGGCAGCCATTGAATGACACGAAAGTGCTGATTAATAAATGCGGGGTCCTGCAAACGAATTGGCCGCTTGCGGCTAATATCTACCGTGAGCGTCGCAATCATGAAATCTAGCGTCTCGAGGACTTGGGGCAGCGTAACCCCCTTCATCGCCAGAATGCCTTCCCGTTGGGTAATGGGGTCGGTTGCACTAAAGTCTTGAAAATACTGGCGAGTGCTGCGCAACACTTGCAGTAGCTTCATGGGAGCGGTGCTAATGCGGTGCGGTGGCAGGGGGCGATCGCGAAACAGTTTGCGCCCATCCACTTGAAACTGAGGTTGGCCAAACTCATCCAGTACGGTGTAGAGGGAAGATACAGCAACAGGGGACGGTGTAACTGTTGTAGATACTGCTGCTGGTGCTGACGGCACCGTTGCCGCTTGACACCCCACTGCCAAGAACATCATACTCAGAGGACCTGCCGCACTTACCCAATAGAATCGCATAGGTACACATTGAAATTGTCCAAATTATTTTATTCCCTAACCGCTTTTTGCCATCAAAGGAACACAAAGAAGAAAAAACGTTGAAGTTTCAGTAGGATAGCGCCGTTTAGCGGCGATGATAGGCATAACACGAAATGTTTGAGAACAGCAATGTACGCCGAACAAATTAACCACATCAAATCCTACACGGCAAAGCTGACGGCAGCGATGCCCGATGCCATGAAAGCCTTTTATAGCTTGAGTCGTGCCTCTTCAACCCCTGGTGCCCTTGACACTAAAACTAAAGAGCTGATTGCCCTAGCCATTGGTGTGGCCAAGCATTGTGATGGCTGCATTGCCTTCCATACCCGTGCTGCCTTGCAGGCGGGCGCAACCGCTGCGGAAATCATGGAGACCCTAATGGTGACTGTGGCCATGGACGGCGGTCCTGCCTTGATGTATGCCACCCACGTCATGGAAGCCCTAGAGGAATTTAGCCAAAAACAGTCTCCCTAGGCGGTTGTCAAACGGCAGTCGTTTCAAGGGGCAGTGGCTCTTCAGGTTCACTGACTTCAAGGAAAATTTCCTTAGACGGTTCGTCATAGCCAAAGAGTTCGGCATAGCGTCCCCAGTCAATGGCGGTATTGAGCTGGCGCTCGGCCTCCTGCGGCGTAAAGTGTCGCTCTAGAATATCCAGCACCAAACTTTCAGGAATGCGGTGGTTTTGCTTGGCCATCAGGAAAGTATGGATTTGCTGCACAAGGCGGATATGCTTGAGGAGTTGCTGACGAATAATCAGCTTGCGCTGGTCAATGTCCCCCTGAATAAAGGCATTGCCAATAGGGGTCACACTGATATCCCCCTCTTTCAGTTCCACTAGTTCCATCATCTGGGCACCTTCGACAATGGGCAGAATATCATCTAGCTCCAATTGCAACTCCTGGGCAATGCGGTAGAGGTCCTCTTTGCGGTGTTCTAGGAGTTCCAATAGACCGGCGATCGAGCCAATGCGCACATGGGGAAGCAGCGGGTAACGCGGTTCCTGAGGGCTGGCAATGGTAGTTGGCCTGGGTTCCAGTTCCTCTAATTCGTCCACATGGGGGTTAGTGAGAATTTTATAGATGCGATCCACCGTGGCTTGAAACTCGGGGTTCTTGCGATCGCGATAGTGGGGCAAGGTGACTGGAAAATCAGCGCGGACGCGACCGGGGTTGCTCCCCAAAACAATAATGCGATCGGCGAGAATCACCGCCTCTTCAATGTGGTGGGTGACAATCAAAATGCTCTGGGTAGGAATTTTGTGCTCTAGCCACAGATCGAGAAGTTCAAAACGCAGGTTCTCGGCGGTCAGCACATCCAAGGCCGAAAATGGCTCATCCATACACAGGAGTTCCGGCTCCACCGCCAAAGCACGGGCAAATCCCACCCGCTGCCGCATCCCCCCCGACAGTTCCTTGGGGTAGGCATTTTCAAACCCGTCTAAGCCAATAATGTCAATCATCCGCAGTGCCTTGCGCCGGCGCGATCGCGGACCTTCTCCCAAGGCCTTTAGCCCCAACTCCACATTTTCCAAAACCGTTAGCCACGGATAGAGCGCCGAACTTTGAAAAACAATCGCAGCCCCCGGATTCAAGCCCTGCATTGGCTGCTCGCGGTACAAGACCTGCCCAGATGTAGGTGCAACCAAACCTGTAATAATGCGCATCAGGGTTGATTTACCAGATCCTGAGGGCCCTAACAGCGCAACAATTTCCCCTGTGCGTAACTCAAGGTCAATGTTTTCCATAATGCT
>NZ_JACOMP010000107.1:0-13886 GCF_014466085.1 Thermosynechococcus sp. OHK43 | reverse complement strand
TTCTCCAATATGTCGCCCGGGGAATGTCGAATCGTGAAATTGCTGCAGAGCTACACGTGAGTCAGCGCACAGTGGAAAGCCACGTCAGCAATATGCTAGGGAAAACGGGTTGCCACAATCGCACTGAGTTGGCTCGCTGGGCGATCGATTATCATTACGTGTGACCTGCGCTCTTTATGAGGGGCATCCTCCAATACCTTAGCTGCTGTAACTCGCCTGTGTCACCGCTGCATGTGCTCGGCCAGTAGGGCTTGGGCGCGGGGTTTATAGAGTAGATGGAACAGCGCTTCCATGTAGCGCATCATATCTTCGCGGTTTTCTTGGGAAGAGAAGTTCCAGAAGCCATAGATCTTGGCAAGGGAGAGCAGGCGGCTGCAGTGAATTTTCCAAGTGTAGGTGCTATAGACCCGCTCGATGCCGGCTTTGGAAATCCGTTGCCACTCCTGGGGATCGCGATCGCAAGCCTCCAGAAAGCGGACGATGGTTTCGGCCATTTCTTCTAAGTGGGTTGGGTTGATATAAAAGCCATTCACCCCATCTTGGATAATTTCCAGAGGGCCACCAAAGCGCGTACCAAAGGTGGGCAGACCACTGATCATTGCCTCCAGAATCGTTAAGCCAAAGGCTTCAAACAAAGCAGGCTGGACAAAAATCCCTTGGCGATCGGCAATAATGCGATAAATTTCCCCCGAATCTGCTTTTGGTAAACGAATCCCTAGCCAGCGAATTTTGCCATGAAGATTGTATTCATGGATGATTTGGTA
The DNA here is from genome assembly GCF_014466085.1 of Thermosynechococcus sp. OHK43. NCBI lineage: Bacteria > Bacillati > Cyanobacteriota > Cyanophyceae > Acaryochloridales > Thermosynechococcaceae > Thermosynechococcus > Thermosynechococcus sp. OHK43. The sequence continues at coordinate 13,122 of NZ_JACOMP010000107.1, read as the reverse complement.
GAGCTTCTCAATCTCGGCAATTTCCTCGCGATCGCTGGAGTCTGCGGTGCGTAACTTGCCCGCCACCAAAATTAAGTTGCAGCGCTCCTGCAGTGCTTTGCTGCGGCCAAAGGCTTCCGCTAGGCCGGTGAGGTTCTTAATCCGATCCAGCCGTGCCATCGAAAAGAGGGGGCGTTTTTCAGGAGCCTCTAAGTAACCATAGATCTGCTGCGGGTCTTCAAGGGTAAAGAGCAGTTCCTCCAACCGCTGGCGATCGCCCTCTAGTCGCTCCGTATAGTGGTAGTAGGGAAAGTAAACTTGTTCATTCACCCCCGGTGGCACCACATTAAACTTCGGGCTAAAGAGTTCAATGCCATTCACCACATGGTACAGATCGGGCATTGTAAAGGACTGATAGGACTCGTACTGGCCGATGCTGTCGGGTGTGCCCACAATCTCTTGGTAGGTACTGCTGATAATAAAGTTGGCGGCATTCATGGCAATCAGATCCGCCGTAAATTGCAGCGAGAAGTGATACTTATCCTCCAAGTCCTGCCAGTAGAGGTTACTAAACAGGTATTTCGATTTCTCGAGGGCATGGGCAATGTTGCACTGGGTAACCTTCAGTCGCCGCGCCAAGAGGAAAGCCACTAGGTTGCCATCGGAATAGTTGCCAATAATCAAGTCGGGGACATGGCCAAACTCGGCTCGCAACTCTCGCTCCGCATCAATGGCAAAGGTTTCCAAATAGGGCCAGATTTCAAAGCGAGAAATCCAGTTTTGCGTCACCTTAGGATTAAATTCCCGGAAGGGGACCCGCAGGATCCAAGCATCATTGGTGCCGTAGATTTTCTCTAGGCGTTGGTTGCACAGGGTCCCTTCGGCGTTGGGAATCAAACGGGTGAGCACAATAATTTTAGGCCGTGCCTCGAGTACCCCCAACCCCGCCAGTTCTAAATCCTCCCGCATTTGTTTTTCAAGGCTTTTCACTTGGTCGAGGATATAGACCACCTGCCCACCGGTGTCGGGTCGCCCCAGCACCCCCTCTTGGCCAAACCAGCCGTGGGGAGAAATCAGGGCAATGCGAAAGAGCATCGGAATCCGCGAGACAAAGGCCTCCAGCACTTGGTGATCGGGAGAGTCCAAGAGTTGATCCAAAATTTCTAGGGTGTCCCGCACCCGGGCGACAGTATTGCCCCAACCCGGTTCAAAGCCGAGATTTTGCAGTTCAAAGCGAAACTCACTATAGGCCGCGGCGGGGGCGCGATCGCTTAGGGTTACAAGAGCTTGTTTCACCTGTTCTGAGAGGTGTTGAGGAGAGCGAATCCGCTCATTAATCAGGAGTTGATAGCCGTTGTAGCGGTGAATTTGCAAAAAGTTAAAAAGGTTTTGCTGCCACTGGCGCGGGTCTTGGAACAGCTTACTAGATAAGTAACGATTGAGAAATTCCACCCCCTTACCGATATTCTTGGCATCGCGGATGATCGGCGAGTAGTCATAGAAAGGCTGAACATCAATTTCAAAAACATCCCCCTCGTTGGGATGGTAGTGATTGACAAGGCGATCGCGCAGATCCAATAGCTCCGGGATCGTCATCGGCACAATTGTCAAATCCTCCACCAGCAGCCGACACACCTCCTGCTGCGCAATCCGTGGCCGAATAATCCAGCAGAGACTTTCGTTGTCAACAATGATCTCCTGGGTGTAGAACACCAGCTTACTGAGGCGTGACTCTGAGGGTGGGGGGACAGGTCGCCCTTGATTGCGACAGTAATCTGCAAAGGCATCCAGAATATCATTGCGCAGGAGATAACCTTTTTCTCCTAGTTGCAGGATGCGTGAAAACTGGCGCAGATCGGCACGTTCATCACTTTCAACAACGGATTTGAGGAGCACAGAGGTCATCGGCAAACTCAGAACACGGCTTTTACTTGAGACGGCACAGGGGCTTGGGTCGTTTCCATTCTAGGTTTCTCCCTGAATAGGGTCAATTTTGCACCAGCGATCGCCGGATCTGGCCATAGTTCCAAAAACCAAACCACAACCACAACAGCAATAGGCCACTTGTCAGTCCCAGCACCGGTGCAACGCCAAAATTGCGGATCAGAATCGGTGCTGCAGCAGTAAACAACCCACCCCCGACAATTGGCTCAAAGAGAATTTGCTTGTAGGCAAAACTTTCCAGTGCCCCCGATTGATTGCGGGGGTCTACCATACGAATCAGCAATAATCCAGTAGATGTCACTCCCATTGATTGCCCCATGTCACCAATCCCACGCTCAAACCAGAATATGGGCAAAATTCGCGGCGCTAAATAGAGCATGACAAAGAGATTCCAACCAATTCCCCCCAAACTCAAGAGGATAAAGGGGATGAGATTTTCACCAATGGCCGTTAAAGAGAGGGTGGCCAGGGCGGTAATAATCGTCACATCCAAAGCTACACCGCCAATGTGGTTAATCAGTGGCCGGCTAATCAGGTACTGTTTGCGCCAACGGGTCAAGATTAACTGCACAATAATGCCACCGATGAGAGCCAAGGGAAATAGGGGCACATAGGCCATGAGCTTCAAACCCGTGTGTCCCCAACTGACACGCTCTAAGAGCCGCAGGGCCTCAAGAATCACCCAGCCCACAAGAATCGCCAAGCCGACAAAACAGAAATTTAATGACAAAGGATCAATGAGTAACTCCCGCAGCAGTTGTTGGCGCCGCTGCCGTGTTTCTGCGTCATCGTGGGGATGGGGGTCTGGATTCTCCTCAGCTTTGAAGTCTGCCAAGGGTTGGATCTGGAGGCGTCCCGTGCGCCGTGCCCAGTTAATCAGTGCCACCCCAAAAACCACCCCAGAGACCAAACCCACCGTCGCCAAGCCCAAGGCCATATCAGCACCCGCACTAAAGTTTAACTCCCTAAAGGTATCGGCCATCCCAGCGGCAGTTCCATGTCCCCCCTCAAAGGTGATCTCAATCAGGGCACCAGCAATCGGATCCATGCCAAATACGGGAGTGAGAACAAGCCAAGTTAGCAGCAAACCCACAACATATTGCCCCCAAGCCAGAATCTGACCAAAGGCGACCTGCGGTGAGGCTTTCTGCCAAATTTCCCGAGGGCTAGGGATGATCTCCCCTAAAAATAGACAGGCGAAAACAATGTTGATGAAAATACTCGGGGATTGCTTCCAAACTTCACGGATATCTTCGGCAAAAAGGCCATTGACCAAACCCGAGGCGGGAGCAATGTGGCTGGCGATCGCCCCCAGCACACTAGGACCAAGGATGAGTCCCAAGATGCCCGCAATCACTGAACTGGGCATATAGAGGGATTTCATGAGTGCCCAACGCTGCCGCACAATTCGCCCCCCCAGCAGCAAAACACCCATGAAAATAAACGCCCAAAAAACTGTCACTAGCCTAAACATCTGCGATGCCAACTCCTAAAGATTGCCGTGATCATAGAGCCTGCAACAGCAGGACTCAACCCCTCAAAAGTTCGTGGCGGCGCAACCAATCCAAAAGTAGGCCATTGACGCGATCGGGCTGTTCATCGTGGGGGCAGTGCCCGCTGTGATCGAGCGCCACCACTTCCAGTGTTGGCTGGACCTGTTGAAACTGCCGGCTAAGGATTGGGGGGATGAAGCGATCCTGTTTTCCCCAAATCAGCAATAGGGGTTGGGACACACGCTTGAGCATCCTCTTGGCGCTGGGTCCGAAGTCTGGACGGCTCATGGCGCGAATGATTTGCCCAAAGGCGCGATCGCTATGGCGGTCGTAGGCCGGGGTAAGCAGAATTTCCAGCAATTCATCATCCACACAGGCGGGGTTGGCGTAGGCCAGTTGGGCCCAGCGCTTGACAATAAAAGGACAGCGAATTGTGTAAAACAGAGCGCGCAGCAGCCAAGGGGCGGTAAAAATCTGTTCAATTGTCCCCACAAGGGGTGCGATCGCCCGTGGAATCAACTCTTCACGCAGGGCTGGATCCGGCAGACTCAACATCACCACTCCCGCCGCCATCTGCGGGTAGCGGTAGGCGCAGGTGAGAGCAATCAAGGCGCCAATGGAGTTGCCAACCACCACTGCTGGTTGCCCCACAATTCCTTGCCAAAAGGCATGAACCTGAGCCGCCCAAAACTCAGCACCATAGGCCGCAATGGGCTTTTCTGCTGCCCCGAACCCCATCAAATCAAGGGCATAGGTCGGCTGATGCTCTCCCAGCAGCCGCAAATTGTACCGCCAGTGCCCTAGAGATGCCCCAAAGCCGTGCAGCAAGATCACGGGAGACCCCCGATCCCCCTTGGAAGCAGGTCGCCAAAAACCATAGCGACTCTGCCAGCCCCGCCAGCACCAATCCCGCTGGACGCCATAGCGATAGGGCTCCACCAGTTGTCTCCTGTACCCATTCATCCAATAATGACTTCTATCTTATGAAGTTTTGCAACAGATTCATCCAGACCCAAAAGGAGTTCGACCTTGAGTCCATCAGCAACCGTACAAACAAAGGACGCGATCGCCCCCCACGGCGGTATCCTTGTCAATCGTATTCTGTCCCCCGAACAAAAACAGGCTTGGCTTGCTCGCGCCGATCAATTGCCCCGCGTGACCCTCGATGAGCGAGCTGTCTCTGACTTGGAACTCATTGCCATTGGTGGCTTTAGCCCTCTGACGGGATTTATGGGACAGGCCGACTATGAGCGAGTTGTCGAAGAAATGTATCTTACCAATGGGTTGCCCTGGTCAATTCCCATTACCCTCTCTGTCAGTGCTGAGGTGGCGGCTCCCCTGGAAATTGGCCAAACCATTCGCCTAGATAATGCAGCGGGTCAGTTTTTGGGAATTCTTGAACTCACCGAAAAATATACCTATGACAAACGCCGTGAGGCTCGCTGTGTCTATCGCACCGAAGATGACAAACACCCCGGCGTTAAGGTGGTCTATGAACAGGGAGAAGTCAACCTTGCAGGTCCGATTTGGCTCCTAGAGCGACATCCCCATCCCCAATTTCCCAACTATTGCATTGATCCAGTGGATTCCCGTGCCCTTTTCCGCGCAAAAGGTTGGCGGACGATCGTTGGTTTTCAGACCCGCAACCCGATCCACCGTGCCCATGAATATATTCAAAAATGTGCCCTTGAAATCGTTGATGGCCTCTTTTTGCATCCCCTTGTGGGCGCCACCAAGGAAGATGACATTCCTGCGGACGTGCGGATGCGCTGCTATGAAATTGTGTTGGACCACTATTTTCCCAAAGATCGGGTGATTCTAGCGATCAATCCGGCAGCCATGCGCTATGCAGGGCCACGGGAGGCAATTTTCCATGCCCTCGTCCGCAAAAACTATGGCTGTACCCATTTCATCGTTGGTCGCGACCACGCTGGCGTGGGAGACTACTACGGCACCTACGATGCCCAACATATCTTTGATGAATTTGATCCAGGGGCCTTGGGGATTATTCCCTTGAAGTTTGAGCACGCCTTCTACTGCACCCGCACTCAGTCGATGGCCACCAGTAAAACGAGTCCCAGCAAACCTGAAGAGCGCATTCACCTCTCAGGGACTAAGGTACGGGAAATGCTGCGCCGAGGAGAATTGCCGCCTCCAGAGTTTTCGCGGCCAGAAGTTGCAGCAGAACTGGCACGCGCTATGCGACAACCGCAACCCACGCCATAGCCCAAAAATAAAACGAGGGGGTCAAGCTGACGGCAGCAAGACCCCTAAGAAGTTAGCAACGACGATAGAGTAACTCAACAACTAAGGTGGACAACTTGTGGTTTCAACTGGCGACTCAAACCCCACTCGGCGATCTTAACCGATCAGGCTTGGAGCATGGACACTAGGTACTGAATTGCTGTCAACGTTGACGACCTTGGATATTGGGAGGTTACCTAGCTTTGCCTTAACTCCCATGGACACAGGATGGGGACTTCGGCAGTAACCACACAAACGATAAGGCTGGATAAAGCGAGAGGACAAATACACAACGGTGAAGCTCAAAGGATTAATTTTGATGTTACCCGCAAGACAGGAGTGAGATTTATCTTGGAGTAACTTTGCTTTATCCTGAACTCAAGGACTGGGAGGCACAAGCCTTAAGTTCACTCTTATCGTTAACCTTTCTTTCTGTGCCTACTTTTAAGTTAGCATAGCCCTTTGGGAATCCTCAAATGTTAACTGAAAATTCAATATCTGAAATATTCCTTAACTGATTCTGCAATATGCCGTTAGATTTAGTGGTTGCGCCCTTTTGGTGGTATTTTTCGACCGAACATTTTCGACCGAACATTACTTTTAACAGTTGGGGCGATCGCCCCCAGCTCATAAAAAACTGCACCCGCCCCCTCCTTGCCACTATGGCGGAGCTGATGCAGAACTATACTGGTTATTTTTACCTGTAAAGTCTCTATAGGGGTTCTGCTTGCGCAAGACAGTAACTAGCTCTTACGGGCGGGTGTCCCCGTGAAGGGCTGTGCTCCTGTGGAAGGATAGTGATCATTCCGCGGGGTGAAGATGCGTCCAAATGCCTCCATCAAAAAGACCATCATACTTTGCAGTTTCTCCCGTATTGCTCTTAACATAGGTCAACTCCTAAAGAAAGTGATTTAGGCTTCCGCCTGTGGCTGAATGAATGAACACCGCAGGAAAAACCCGAAACTTGCTCTACCGGAGCAACGGGATCGGACTTTGTCTCCGGGCCATTAGGTATAGCCCTTTTCCCATGCATGGAACACACTCCCAACTGGGAAAGCTCCTATAGGAGAAGATCGTTTTCCCGCCTGCAGCCCATCCATAGAAAAGGACTCTAAAGGCTGTACTTTTAGTATAAAAAATCAGACCCGTTGCCTGAGAGAGTTTGAGACAATTTTTTATATCCTGAATAAGGAAGTTATTGATTTGTGAAATTCTGTTCTCAATGAGATTCCACCCATGACATTTCTTCCCCCTCTTTCTGATCTTTCGCTGCGCTCGCAGGTGGCGCAAATGGTGGTTGTGCGAGCCAGTGGCTACCTCTACGATCGCCAGATTCAGTATCCCGCTTGGGAGCCGCCCCAAAACACCTTAAAACACTGGATTAAAGACTGGGGAGTAGGCGGGGTGATTCTCTTGGGGGGCAGTGCCGTCGAAGTGGCAGAACGCTGTCAGCAGCTTCAATCTTGGGCGACGATTCCCCTATTACTCGCAGCGGATATTGAGGAGGGGGTCGGCCAACGCTTCAGTGGTGCGACGCAATTTCCGCCGCCAGCGGCTTTGGGAGCCATTGCCAAAAAGAATCCACAACGGGCGGTTGAGCTGGCTAGGGCAATGGGAGCCCACACCGCAGCTGAGGCTTTAGCCATTGGCTTAAATTGGGTGCTTGCCCCAGTGGTGGATGTGAATAACAATCCCGCGAACCCAGTGATTAATGTGCGTGCCTTTGGCGAGGAGCCAGACATTGTGAGTGCTCTGGCAACCGCTTTCATCCAAGGGGCACGTACCCATCCAGTGCTAACAACGGCAAAACATTTTCCCGGCCATGGGGATACGGCAACGGATTCCCATTTAGAGCTACCCGTGATGCCCCACGATCGCGATCGCCTGCAAGCCATTGAATGGCCGCCCTTTATTGCTGCCATTGCTGCAGGGGTGGATGCTGTCATGAGTGCCCATGTCCACCTACCTGCCTTGGATGCCGAGCGGCCCGCCACCCTGTCTCCCCCAATTCTCACGGGAATTTTGCGCCAACAGATGGGGTTCAGGGGGCTAATTGTCACCGATGCCCTGGTCATGGGGGCGATCGCCAACGCCTACGGTACCGCCGAAGCCGCCGTCAAAGCTGTAGAAGCCGGTGCCGATATTTTGCTCATGCCCTCAGATCCCCCAGCAGCCATTGAAGCAGTGGTTGCTGCCGTTGAGTCAGGGCGGATTCCTTCTGAACGCATTCAGGCTGCCGTAGCCCGCATCCAAGCTGCAAAGGATCGCCTTCAGCCCTTGGCATTGCAGTTGGACTATTTCCAAACCACACCAGCAGTTGAGGTGGCCACCACTATTGCCCAGGAGAGTCTTGAGCGTGCCGGCCCCCCCTTGCCAGCAGTGACCTCTGGGGTCAATTGTCTGATTGTGGATGATGCCCTACAGGCGAGTTTTTTGAGCCGTACCTCTCCAGCCCTCACCCTGCCTCCCACTTGGGGATTTAGCCAACGACTGGTGGTTGATCAGCAAACACCCCTGACGATGATTGAGGCCTTGCCCAAGGCACCGACCTTAGTGCAGGTGTTTAGTCGCGGCAATCCTTTCCGAGGCAAAGCGGGTTTAAGTGCGCCAGCGATCGCCACCCTCGAACAACTGCAAACCCAAAATCAACTGGCGGGTCTGGTGGTTTATGGCAGTCCCTATGCCTACCAGGAGATAACCCAGTGGCTTCACCCCAAGGTGCCCCGCGTCTTTAGCTATGGACACTACAGCATTGCCCAAGGTCTGGCGCTGGCGTACTTACTAAGGGTTTCTTGATCTCTTGTGAGGGAATCCATAGGAAACCCCTATACTGCTTTCACGTCCCTAGAGATACCCCCCTAGGATTTGGTGCCATGATAAAGTTTCCTACGGTGGCTGGCTTGGCAACTCTCTACACAGTTGCCACAACCCTAGCGATCGCCCCCATGAGTTTTGCAGCTCCCCAGTCTTGGCTCGATCAACCGCTGCGTAACTGGAATCCCAGCCTGCCTCTCCTAGACATTCCCCCGCGGGGCAATCCAGATCCCGGTGAGTTGAACCGCTGTCGCAGCACACTGCGTTCTCCTCAATCCATGGCCGATCGCCTGATCCAACAGCGGGGCTGGTATCTGGTGGGCACACCCATTCGCCATCAGAATGTGGAAATTATCCTTGGTAATACTAGTTTTGATGGTATGTGTCGCCCGATGGGGTATCAGGCCTTTGTTTTTGCCCGGGGACGTTACTTGGGAACATTGTCGCCAAATCTCATGGATTCCCGTGCCGATGGCTCGTTCCTTGGCAAGGTCAAGTTCCAAAGTGATGGCACCTTCACCGCAGACTTTGCCCGCTATCACCCCAACGATCCCCTCTGTTGCCCTAGTCGCATCAGTACCGTGACCTATCGCCTTGAAGGGGGACTACTGCCTCTGCCGCGCTTAGTGCCGGTGGTCGTTTCCACACAAGCAACGGGGAATCACCCTCCCGACCTGAGCCTCAGCGGTCCGGACCTCAGCCTTAGCGGTCAGCGGTGGCGTCTCAGGCGCATCGCTAATGAAGCCGTGCCAGTGGATACCGCCTTCATTGAGTTTGAGGGTGCCAACCGCCGTGCCAATGGCTTTACTGGCTGTAATCATTTTAATGGTGGCTACATCGCCAACGGCCCACGTCTCCTTTTTGCCCCCTTAGCAACCAGCCAACGTCACTGTGGCCAAGAACAGCTTCAGAGTGTGGAAACCCAGATGCTACAGGGCCTCAACCGCACCAACCGCTACCGTATTCAAGGAAATACCCTGCAACTTTTTGAGGGTAATCGCCTATTGTTGACCTTTGAAGCGGGTGCGACTGCAAGTCCCCTCAGTGGCCGCTGGCAACTTCAGCGCCTCGGGAATCCGCCGCTGCCACCGCGTAATCCCATGGATACCGTGTTTATTGAGTTTGATCCCAGTGCCCAGCAAGCAACAGGTTTCAGTGGCTGTAATAACTTTACCAGTGGCTACAGCGTCAATGCCCAGCAATTGCGGTTTTCAGCAGTTGCGACAACGCGGCGAGCCTGTATGGGTCCATGGGCACAAAGGATAGAGATGTCGTTTTTGCAGAGCCTCGAGCAAACGAACCGCTACCGCATTGAGGGAAATACATTGACGTTCTATGATGGCGATCGCCCCCTTGCGATGTTTCAGCGAACACCCTAGGGAAGATCTGCCATTGAGTGATTCTTCATGACCGAGAAACCTCGTCCCCGCAAAAAAAATCGCCCGACAGCGACCCGCCCTCCTCGCCCCCAGCGACGCACTCCAGCCAAACCAATTCAGAAGGCACCCCCAACTGCCCCGGTGGAGGATGCCCCCGAACTCCTCTATGGTCGCCATGCGGTGCTCTCAGCCCTTGAAAGTGGCCGTCCCTGCAACCGTATTTGGGTGATTCCTTCGCTGCGCTACGATCCGCGTTTTCATCAACGCTTGAATGAAGCCAAACAGCAGGGAGCAATTATTGATACCGTCACTCCGGAGCGCCTCGATCAACTCTGCCAGCGGGGACGACATCAGGGGATCGCCATTCAGGTGGCTGCCTATAACTATTGGTCCCTTGAGGATCTGTTGGCCAAGGCTGCAACCGTGAATCAACCGGTGCTATTGGCCGCTGATGGCATTACGGATCCGCAAAATCTTGGTGCCATGATCCGCACTGCAGAGGCCCTAGGGATGCAGGGGGTGATTATTCCCCAACGACGGGCAGTGGGTATTACCGCAACCGTGGCCAAAGCAGCCGCAGGCGCCTTGGAGTATTTACCGGTGGCACGGGTGATCAACCTCAACCAAGCCCTTGAAACCCTGAAGGCAGCGGGCTATTGGATCTATGGCCTCTCGGAGCGCGGCGCTGTGCCCCTACCGAAAATCACCTTTGATCGCCCCACCGTTTTTGTGGTTGGCAGTGAAGGGGATGGGATTAGCCTGCAAACGCAAAAGCATTGCGACGAAATTGTTGCCATTCCCTTGGCAGGGCGCACCAGTAGCCTCAATGCCTCAGTGGCGGTGGGGATTGCCCTCTACGAGATCAGTTGTCAGCGATCGCCCGCTTGGGATTTGACCCAGGGACCCCAGGGCTAGGACACTGTTGCCACAGACCGCAGGGCAAAAATTTTATTGAGAACCTCCTCAACCACCTTATCGGGGGTGGAGGCACCGGAGGTAATGCCAATCGTGATCGGGCGATCGGGCAGCCAGTTTTCAGCCACGGTGGGATTCTGATGCAGGGGCTTGTGCTCAATGCGATTTCCCGGCCCAATGCGATCGGCAGAATCAATGTGGTAGGAGGGAATCCCATGCTCAATGGCAATTTCCTGCAGGTGGGTGGTATTCGAGGAGTTGTAGCCACCTATGACCACCATTAGATCCAAGGGTTCCTTGACCAAGCTGAGCATTGCATCTTGGCGTTCTTGGGTGGCATCGCAAATCGTATTGAAGCTCATAAAGTGCTCATTGAGGCGATCGGGCCCGTATTTTTGGATCATCGTACGCTCAAAGAGTTTGCCGATTTGCTCTGTTTCCCCCTTGAGCATCGTTGTTTGGTTGGCAATGCCGACCCGCACCAGATCGCGATCAGGGTCAAAGCCAGGGGAACAGGCCTTGGCAAACTTGGCCATAAATGCGGCGCGATCGCCCCCCTGGAGGATGTAATCGCAGACATAGCGGGCTTCCTCTAGGTTGAGCACAATCAAATACGTGCCGGCAAAGGAACTGGTGGCAATGGTTTCTTCGTGGTTGTATTTACCGTGAATGATCGAGGTGAAACTTACCTTTTTGTGCTTCTCAACACTGTGCCACACCTTCGAGACCCATGGGCAGGTGGTATCCACAATCGTGCAGCCGCGCTCATTGAGCAATTGCATTTCTTGGACACTGGCACCAAAGGCCGGCAAAATCACCACATCCCCCGGGCGCACCTCACTAAAGTCCTTTACCCCATTCACAAGGGGGATAAATTCCACGGCCATTTGCCGTAGGCGCTCATTCACGGAGGGGTTATGGATAATTTCATTAGTGATCCAAATGCGCTCTGTAGGAAAGTGGGTGCGGGTTTCATAGGCCAGGGCAACGGCACGTTCAACTCCCCAACAAAAGCCAAAGGCTGCCGCTAAGCGAATCGTCACATCCCCCTGCTGCCAGCGATAGCCATTGGCGCGGATTTGCTGAATCAGAGAACTTTGATACTCCCCTTGGAGCTGCTGGTTCACTGCCTCGCCGTGGCCAAAGCCTTTGCGGTGGTAGTTTTCTGAACTGTGTAGCGATCGCTTGAATGCGCGGGTATCCATTGGTTCTCCTCTGAGGCAATCTGATGGTATTTTGACACACTCTAGAGAGCAACCATGGGGCTGACGCCCCGCTGGGCTAACTCCTGCACTGTTGCTCGCGCCCAGCGATCGGCGGCCAAAATATCCTCTAGGGTGGGATTAGTGATGTTTTGAGCAGAGTAGCGATCGCAGGCCATCTCAATGAGGCGGGGAATCTCAAGGAACGAAATCGCCTCGGCAATAAAGAGGGCTACCGCCTGTTCATTGGCGGCGTTGAGGACTGCCGGCATGGCCCCCCCAGCACGACCAGCAGCATAGGCCAGTCCCATACAGGGATACTTTTGGTGATCGGGCGATCGGAAGGTCAAATCCCCCGCCTTCACTAAGTCTAAGGGCGACCAATTGGTGGGGATGCGCTCGGGCCAAGCGAGGGCATATAACAAGGGCAAGCGCATGTCCGGCCAGCCCAACTGCGCCAGCACCGAGGTATCCTGCAACTCAATCAGGGAGTGAATAATACTTTGGGGATGGATGACAATCTCGATATTGTCGTAGTCCATGCCGAAGAGGTAATGGGCCTCAATCACCTCTAGGCCTTTATTCATCAAGGTTGCCGAGTCCACGGTAATTTTTGGCCCCATCGACCAGTTGGGATGTTTGAGGGCATCGGCCACCGTCACCTGGGCGAGTTTCTCCACTGGCCAATCGCGAAAGGCGCCTCCTGAGGCCGTGAGAATGATTTTCCGCAGTCCGCCTTCGGGCACCCCCTGCAAACACTGAAAAATAGCGGAGTGCTCAGAATCAGCAGGCAGCAGCTTGACACCGTACTCCTGAAGCAGCGGCAAGACCACAGGACCACCGGCAATTAGCGTTTCCTTATTGGCTAGGGCAATATCTTTGCCCGCTTTAATGGCGGCGATCGTCGGCACCAGACCGGCACAGCCGACAATGCCCGTGACGACAACTTCGGCATCTCCATAGGCGGCCACCGCTGCAATACCCGCTTCCCCAGCCACTAGTTGCGGTTTTTGGGGCAGATCAGCCAATGCCGCCTCTAGCTCCGGCAATTGTTCAGGATCGGCAATACTGACAATCTCCGGCTGAAATTGGCGAATTTGGGGAATCAGTCGCTCCAGGTTGCGCCCGGCAGCAAGGCCAACCACGCGAAAG
>NZ_JACOMP010000106.1:0-5932 GCF_014466085.1 Thermosynechococcus sp. OHK43 | reverse complement strand
CGCACCAAAAATAACCCCGTGCTGATCGGTGAACCGGGGGTGGGTAAAACCGCGATTGCTGAAGGCCTTGCCCAGCGCATTGCCAACAAAGATGTCCCCGACATTCTTGAAGACAAGCGGGTGGTCACCCTCGATATCGGTCTTTTGGTGGCAGGCACGAAGTACCGGGGTGAATTTGAAGAGCGGCTGAAAAAGATCATGGATGAAATCCGCCAAGCCGGTAACGTGATCTTAGTGATTGACGAGGTGCACACGTTAATTGGGGCTGGGGCGGCTGAGGGTGCCATTGATGCAGCAAATATCCTCAAACCCGCCCTGGCGCGCGGTGAGTTGCAGTGCATTGGGGCCACTACTTTGGATGAGTACCGCAAACACATTGAGCGGGATGCTGCCTTGGAGCGGCGCTTCCAACCGGTGATGGTGGGTGAGCCCTCCGTTGAGGAAACCATTGAGATTCTCTACGGCCTGCGGGAACGCTATGAGAAGCACCACAAACTGAAAATTTCCGATGAAGCCCTTGAGGCGGCAGCGAAGCTGTCCGATCGCTACATTAGCGATCGCTATCTACCCGACAAAGCCATTGACCTCATTGACGAAGCGGGCTCACGGGTGCGCCTGATTAACTCGCAACTACCGCCTGCGGCCAAGGAACTGGATCGCGAATTGCGGCAGGTGCTCAAAGAAAAAGACGATGCCGTGCGGGCCCAAAACTTTGACAAAGCGGGTGAACTGCGCGATCGCGAGATGGAACTAAAAGCGCAAATCCGCGCCATTGCCCAGCAGAAAAAAGCCGAAATCGCCAACGGTGAAGAGGAAACCCCCGTCGTCACCGAAGAGGACATTGCCCACATTGTGGCCTCTTGGACGGGCGTGCCCGTTAGCAAGCTCACCGAAAGCGAGTCGGAAAAACTGCTGCACATGGAGGAGACCTTGCACCAGCGGGTCATTGGCCAAGATGAAGCAGTAAAAGCGATCTCCCGCGCCATTCGCCGTGCCCGTGTCGGTCTCAAAAATCCCAATCGTCCAATTGCCAGCTTTATCTTCTCTGGGCCAACCGGTGTCGGTAAAACCGAGTTAACGAAAGCCTTGGCGGCCTACTTCTTTGGCTCTGAAGAGGCGATGATCCGCTTGGATATGTCCGAATACATGGAGCGGCATACCGTCTCCAAGCTCATCGGTTCGCCCCCCGGCTATGTTGGCTACAACGAGGGCGGTCAGCTCACCGAAGCCGTGCGGCGGCGTCCCTATACGGTGGTGCTCTTCGATGAAATCGAGAAAGCTCACCCCGATGTCTTTAACCTACTGCTGCAAATCCTGGAGGATGGCCGTCTGACTGACTCCAAGGGGCGTACCGTTGACTTCAAGAATACCCTCTTGATCATGACCTCGAACATTGGCTCGAAGGTGATTGAGAAGGGGGCGGCTGGCCTTGGCTTTGAGTTTGGCACTGAGGATGCGGCTGAATCCCAATACAATCGCATTCGCTCCTTGGTGAATGAGGAACTGAAGCAATACTTCCGCCCTGAATTCCTCAACCGCCTTGATGAGATTATTGTCTTCCGTCAATTGACGAAGGACGAAGTCAAGCAAATTGCCGACATTCTCCTCAAGGAAGTGTTCTCGCGCCTCACAGAAAAAGGCATTACCTTGGAGGTGACTGAACGCTTCAAGGAACGGCTCATTGATGAGGGCTACAACCCCAGCTATGGAGCCCGGCCCCTGCGGCGGGCAATTATGCGCCTTTTGGAGGACACCTTGGCTGAGGAAATGCTCTCTGGCCGCATCCGCGAAGGTGACACTGCCCTCATTGATGTGGATGAATCCGGTCAAGTGAAGATCCAAGCTCAACCTCGGCGTGAGCTATTGCCCCAGGCGGTTGAGTAGGGTATTTGCTGCCTATGCCAGATATACCGGCACAGGGTTATGGAGACTCCCTCAACTCCCGAGCCCTGGATCACAATTGGCGCACTATTTATCCCCTAGGTGCTTACCAACTCTCCGGTTTGGCATGGGTCAATCCCCAAGCCCTGTGGTTACGTCAATTGCCCCGTTTACCCTTTTGCCAAGCAACCCTTGGCGCCAACTTTTTGGCCTTGGATCGGGTGCGGGGCTTTATTTTGCTCATTAACGGCGAAAACGACCACAGCGAGATTCTCAATCCCTACGATCTAGAGCCATTTCTTGATGCCCATGGCCTCTGTCTCTATCGCGAGACCCTCTGGTTTTGTCGGGACACATGGCTCTATCGTTGTCATCTCCCTGACTGGCACGTAGAAAAGGTGCTGGAGTGCCGCTATCCCATTTACGGTGTGGCGGTGGATGACACAGGCATCTATGTAGCCTGTCAAAAATCCGGTTACATCCACTGTTTTGATGAGACCGGTCGAGAGCAGTATCGCCTCAGTGCCCCGGGCATTGGCTGTGAAAATTTAGCCCTCAAGGATGGCTATTTGTGGGTGAGCGATCGCCTAGAGCAATCCATCTATTGTCTCGATCGCCAGAGTGGCGGTGTTGAATGGGTGGCCTTGACCCCCTTTGCCCAGCCAACGGCTTTCACCTTTGATGCGACGGGCCAGTTGTGGGTGGCCTATGGCGGTGAAGAACCCTATCTGCGGGATAACCCCAACAACCGCGCAGCCCCCCTCGAAATTGATTATCGCGATATTTGCCTGATTCATCCGCTGCTCTACCACACCCATCGGGAGGAGCATTACACGGTCTCCAATGGCTATCTGATTGAGATGGCCTACGTAGAGGAAATGTCTCCCCTCGATGCGCTGCACCTAGATAACCTAGAATGGCGGATTGCGCTGCCGGCCAATTCCCTACGCCAAAAACTACTGCGGGTCGAACCCGTGGGTACCCCCTTTCGCTTGGAAACGGTGGTGGATCAGCAGGTGGCGGTGTTTGATTTTCCTGAGGTGCGTCCCTATGAAGCCCGCCTTTTTGGTTGGCGGGCTTGGCTAGAAGTGAGAGGTATAAAGTACCATCTTGGCTTTGACGACATTGACGAGACGCTACCGCTGCCGCCGGAATTTGCAGCGCAGTATCTGGTGGATAACGATGAGTTGGCAATGGATCAACCCATTGTCCGAGAGGCGGCACGGGAAGCCGTGGGCACAGAGACCCATATCCTGCGCAAGATGCTCAAGATTCGTAACTATGTGTACGATCGCCTCAGCTATGCTATGCGCCCCACTATTGACACGCCCGATGTGGTTTTGAAGCGGGGAACTGGGTCCTGTGGCGAGTACGTGGGTGTGCTGCTGGCCTTAGCACGATTGAACGGCATTGCCTGCCGTACGGTGGGTCGCTATAAATGTCCCCCCCATCCTCAAAAGCGCGGTATTCCCCTCCAGCCCACCTACAACCATGTCTGGTTGGAGTTTTATGTGCCGGGGGTGGGCTGGCTGCCCATGGAGTCTAATCCCGATGATGTGGTAGAGCGCGGTCCCTACCCAACGCGGTTCTTTATGGCACTGCCTTGGTACCACGTGGAAGTGGGCAAAGGCATTCGCTTTGAGACCACCAATTATCGCGATCGCGGGCTACGCCTCGGAGATTTAGCCCTCAACCATGTGCGATTTACCATTCACAGTGAACTGTCCCCGGTTATCTAAAAGTTCTAAGGCAAGAGCAATCGCAGGACTCCCAAGGGAGCTGGCTGCCAATCGCCGCGCCAATCCAAAAGCTGTACTAACACCAAGTAGCCAATTCCCAACAGTAGGGAAATAGCACCGGTGGCGATCGCCACCCATTTGCCCGATGATCGTTGAGACATCCTGAGCCTCCTATTCATTTTTGAGTCGCAACACCGCCATAAAGGCCTCTTGGGGCACATCCACCCGCCCGATTGCCTTCATTCGTTTTTTACCCGCTTTTTGTTTTTCTAGGAGCTTGCGTTTGCGGGTCACGTCGCCGCCGTAGCACTTGGCCAAGACATCCTTGCGCAGGGCGGGAATGCTTTCACTGGCAATTACCCGCGAACCAATGGCCGCTTGAATGGGAATTTTGAACTGGTGGCGTGGGATTAGATCCTTGAGTTTGCTAACCAAGGCTCGCCCCACATAGTAGGCCTTATCGCGGTGGACAATGGCCGCTAGGGAATCCACAGGGTCGTTATTGATAAGGATATCCAGTTTCACTAAGTCGTTGGCACGGTAGCCAATGAGGTGATACTCCATACTGGCATAGCCCCGCGATCGCGACTTCATTTCATCGAAAAAGTCCGTCACAATTTCCGCCAAGGGCATTTCATAAACCAAGGTGGTACGCCCTTGGGTGAGGTAGCGCATATCCTTAAAGACGCCCCGGCGCGACTGTGCCAATTCCATGAGGGTGCCTACATAGGTTTCGGGGGTAATCATCTCCAGTTGCACGTAGGGTTCCTCAATTTTTTCGCGGTATTGGGGTTCCGGCAGGAGGCTGGGGTTATCAATCATCAGCACTTCCCCTTTGATCGTGGTGACGCGATAAACCACCGAAGGAGCGGTAATGATTAAATCCAGATTGTATTCCCGCTCTAGCCGCTCTTGGATAATTTCCATGTGCAGCAGCCCCAAAAAGCCACAGCGGAACCCAAAACCCATGGCACTGGAGGTTTCCGGCTCGTAGTGGAGTGAGGCATCATTGAGTTTTAATTTCTCCAGGGCCTCCCGCAGATCCTCAAACTGATCCGCATCCGTGGGAAATAGGCCACAAAAGACCATCGGTTTGGCTTCGGCGTAGCCGGGGAGGGCGTCCTTGGCCGGGTTTTGTGCCAATGTAATCGTGTCGCCGACACGGGCATCGCCAACCGCCTTAATGGCGGCGGCGAGGTAGCCGACTTCCCCGGCATGGAGACTCTCCACAGGTTTTTGGTTGGGGGCAAGCACACCTAGTTCATCAATTTCGTACTCTTTGCCGGAGGCCATCAAGCGAATGCGATCGCCCTTGCGGACCACGCCATCCATGACGCGAAAATAGACAATCACCCCGCGGTAGGCATCGTAGTAGCTATCAAAAATCAGCGCCCGCAGGGGTTGGTCCACCGTATCGCGCGGGGGTGGCACCAAATGCACAATGGATTCCAGAATCTCCTCAATGCCAATCCCTTCCTTAGCAGAGGCTAGAACTGCTTGGGAGCAGTCGAGGCCAATAATCTCTTCAATTTCCGCCTTCACGCGATCGGGTTCAGCTCCCGGCAGATCAATTTTATTGAGAACAGGAATAATCTCTAGATTGTGCTCCAACGCCAGATAGACATTGGCCAGTGTTTGCGCTTCTACCCCTTGGGAGGCATCCACTACCAACAGCGCCCCCTCACAGGCCGCCAGCGATCGCGACACCTCATAGGAAAAATCCACGTGGCCGGGGGTGTCAATCAAATTCAAGATGTACGTTTCGCCATCGCGACTGGTGTAGGTCATGCGGGCGGCCTGCAGCTTAATCGTAATTCCCCGCTCCCGCTCCAGTTCCATATTGTCGAGAAACTGTTCCTTCATTTCACGGGGATCCACCGTGCCCGTAAATTGCAGCAGGCGATCGGCAAGGGTCGATTTGCCGTGATCAATGTGGGCAATGATCGAGAAATTGCGAATGTGGGAAACGGGGACGTCGGTCATACCAGCGAGGGCAACCTTAACAAAATGAAAAACTCCTTTCTTGATTCTAAGGGTCCCTGTCCTATTGTGCTGAGAATTCAGTGGTACGATAGAGATTAACTGCCGGGATGTAGCGCAGCTTGGTAGCGCATCTGCTTTGGGAGCAGAGGGTCGCAGGTTCAAATCCTGTCATCCCGATTGGGAACTGTCAACCTAGAAGATTGTTGCCCATACAATCCTGCGATAGATTAGCCTCAGGGCTTTTGGATACGCATTCATTGATGTTGACGGTTCCACGGACAATTTGCCTTGGATTTTTAGCAGTAATTATGGTGGGGACGCTCCTACTG
>NZ_JACOMP010000105.1:0-7246 GCF_014466085.1 Thermosynechococcus sp. OHK43 | reverse complement strand
GCCCCCCTCAATTAGACCTAAATCATTCCACCTAAATCAAACGACGTAACTGTGTAATTTGGTCAGCGATCGCCAGCAGCGATTCTGGCATTTCAGGCCCCGTCAACATGACATCGAGGGTGCGTGGCCGATTCTTGAGAAAGTCCAGTACCTCCCCTTCAGTGAGCACCCCCAGTTGCATGGCCACACTTACCTCATCTAAAACCACCAAACGGTGCTGTCCCTCCTGCACTTTGGTTTGCAAATGCTGCCACAGCTCACGCACTGCTGCCTTTTCTTGGGGAGTGATCGAATCTCCTTGGCCTAAACAGCGTTGCAGCGCCGGTCGCCACCAAGTGAGATGCTGCCCCAACTGAATCGGGTGCTCGACCCCCATTTGAATGCCGCCCTTGAGGAATTGAACAATCATAACCTCACTGCCCTGGGCAGCAACCCGCAACGCCTGGGCCATGACTGTGGTGAAAAAGTGCCGCTGCGGACAGGTAAACACCTGCACCACTCCCTCAATGCCATAGGTTAGGGGCAAGCTTGCCTCAGAAGCGGAAACCGAGAGTTGTGCCACCATAGTGTTTCTGTCCAGTCAAAAAGGAGAACGATCCCCTAGGGGTTATACATCTAGTGTAGTACGCTGTGATTTAACCCTAGTGAACACTAGATATACGTGGCCGTCAAGGGGGGTGAGAATCAGTTATCTTAAAACACAGTAACTGTTACCGAGGATGCACCGATGCCAGCAACACAGGCCCTTGATGCGCAGGCGCTCTTTCGCGCTGCCTACGAAAATCGTTACACATGGGATGAAAATTTTCCCGGCTTTACGGCAAAGGTCACACTCATTGAGGGCGATCGCACCTACCAAGGGCAGGTCAAAGTTAGCCGTGACTACAGCGTTGAGGTAAGCGGGATCGAAGATGAACATATCCGGGAATCCCTCTACAATCAACTACGGGATGTGATTGTTCACCGCAAACGCAACAGTTTTGAGGCAGCCCACGGTAAAAACACGTTTCAAATTGGCCAAACCGATGCCAGCGGTGCCGTGGAGATCCTCGTCAGTGGCGATGCCATGGGCTCCAACTACAAAGTCAGGGACAATCAAATTGTCTACGTTAGCCGTGTCATGGGCCGGGTCGCCTTTGCCATTACCCATCAGGAAGCCCTTGACACCGGCTCAGGCTACATTTCCACCAACTATGTGGCTGTCTTCCGCAATCCCCAGACGAACGAAGTGGTGCGGCAAATGGCGTTTGAGGATACCTATGTACCCGTGGGCAACTACTATCTCATGAGTCGGCAGGTGGTGCACACCCATGAAAATGGCCAAACCAGCACTGTGGAAATCCGTTTTGATGATCTGCAACTCCTAGACAACTAAGCGTGGAAATTACATTTCTAGGCACTAGTTCTGGGGTGCCCACCCGCACACGCAATGTTTCCAGTGTGGCTCTGCGGCTGCCCCAACGCAAGGAAATTTGGCTCTTTGACTGCGGTGAAGCCACCCAGCACCAATTGCTGCGCAGCGACCTGCGAACCAGTCAGATTCGCCGGATTTTCATTACCCACATGCACGGCGATCACATCTTTGGCCTAATGGGCTTGCTGGCCAGTTGTGGCCTTGCGGGAACGGTGAGTCAAATTGATGTCTATGGCCCACCGACCTTAGATCGCTACATTGCCAGTTGTTTGCGCTGGTCAGTGATGCGACTGCCCTACAAGTTGCAAGTGCATACGGTAGAGCCGGGGGAAGTCTTTAGCGATGGTGAGTTTACCGTCACCTGTCGGCTGCTGCATCATCGCGTTCCCGCCTTTGGCTACCGGGTGACTGAGGGGGATCGCCCCGGTCGGTTTCATGTGGAAAAAGCCCAAGCCCTGGGGATTCCCTTTGGCCCTCTATATGGTCAACTCAAGCAGGGAAAAACCATCACTTTAGAGGATGGCCGCACCTTTGATGGTCGCGACTTCTGCGATCCGCCGCAGCGAGGACGCAGTATGGTCTATTGTACCGATACCGTCTTTTGTGATAGTGCTGTGGAATTGTCCCAGCAGGCGGATGTCCTCATTCACGAAGCCACCTTTTCCCACCAGGAAGCGAATCTGGCCTTTGCCCGTCTCCACTCCACATCCACCATGGCGGCGCAGGTAGCAGCTTTTGCCCAAGTGAAATTGCTTTTCCTCACCCACTTTAGCGCCCGCTACGCCCCCGGCAACCCTGTGCAGGTGGAAGATCTTTTGGCAGAAGCACAGGCCATTTTCCCCAATACCCGCTTGGCGCGGGATTTTCTCCACTACGCGATTCCCCGCGATGGCCAGATCGGCGAGGAAATGCCCTCTAGCCATCAGGACAGTCCTGCTGCGGCTAATACAGACACTTTGGATGCAACCCTAGGGCCCCTTGAGGCGCAAACCGTTGCTCCCGATCCAAACAGTCGGCCGGCGATCGCCATCAACCGTGCTACTCGCCAACAGATGCAACAAAAATTAGGAATTGACGCCACCACAGCCAATGCGATTTTAGAGCGACGGCGACAGCAAAAGTTTACCTGCCTAGGGGAACTGGAACGCCTCTATCCCCAAGTGGATTGGTCCACCCTAAATGTCCTCTTCTAAAGACCGATCGTGAGGCAGGTTCTGGTTGGAAACCTTCAAGTTGGAGGCATATCGAGGTGACACAGAACAATTTAAAGAAGAGCCGTGGCAATTTGGGTCGGCTGCCCCGCGGTAAGCGCACACCGGAGCGTGAGTACTACCGGCCGATCCTGCGTGTCCTTGCTCGTCGTGGCGGTTCTGGCAGGACTGCAGATGTGCTTGAGGAAGTATACGAGGAGGTGCAAGAAATCCTGACAGAGGCGGACCTTCAGCCCGTCCCTTCCGGTAACGAGCCGTGTTGGCGAAATACGGCTCGATGGGCAAGGAACGACATGGTCAAAAACGGTCTTCTCAAGAGCGGCAGCCCCTATGGCACCTGGGAGATCTCTGAAAAGGGATATCAATACCTGCAAGACCATGATCAAGACCAGGATAGGGTCTGAGGCAACCCTGCAAAGGTTTCTACCAGCTGTTGCTGATGCTAAGCGTTATTTCCTAAAATCAGCGCTTTGGCAGCAAAAAGGAGCTAGGGAATCATCAGTTACAATGGGCTTAAGGGACTGAGTTTTAAGACAGTTCCACCACTGGTTTCTGGGAGCTGCTCCGGCCCATGCAACTGTATTTCGACTATGGTGCGACGACCCCCTGTCGAGCGGAGGCTCTTGCGGCCATGGCGGCGGCCTATGAGCAGCAGTGGGGCAATCCGTCCAGTACTCACGAGTGGGGACAACGGGCGGCGATCGCCCTGGAACAGGCGCGGATGCAGGTGGCGGCACTGATTCATGCCCAAGCCGATGAGATCATCTTTACCTCTGGGGGCACAGAAGCCGATAATCTTGCCCTGTGGGGAGTTTGCCAGCGCTACCGCCAACCTCAGCATTTAATTATTTCGGCGGTTGAGCATTCGGCGGTGGCTAAACCGGCTGCTGCCCTTGAAGCCCAAGGCTGGCAGGTGACGCGCTTGCCGGTGAATCACTGGGGACAGGTGGAACCTGCTCAACTGCGGCAGGCACTTCAACCGAATACGGTTTTGGTCTCCATTATCTACGGCCAAAGTGAGGTGGGCACCCTCCAACCCATTACTGAACTCGCAGCCATTTGCCAAGAGGGAGGGGTGCTTTTCCACACAGATGCGGTTCAAGTGGCGGGACGAGTTCCCTTGGATGTGCGACGCTTGGGGGTAGATTTACTCTCCCTGTCTAGTCATAAAATTTACGGCCCTCAGGGGGCGGGGGCGCTCTATGTGCGATCGGGGGTGGCCTTAGAACCGCTCTTGCGCGGCGGTGGACAAGAAGTTGGCCTGCGGGCAGGAACGCAGGCAGTGCCGACCCTCGTGGGTTTTGGGGTAGCGGCGGCGTGGGCAGCCACTGAACTAGCAATAGAACCAATGCGACTTGCTCAATTGCGCGATCGCCTGTGGCAGCAGTTACAGAATCATCCCCAAGTGGAACAAACGGGACATCCCTGGCAGCGACTGCCCCATCACTTGAGTTTGATTGTGCGCGATCGCCACGGCCAGCCCTTGAATGGCAAAACCTTTGTCCGGCAACTCAACCTGGCAGGGATTGGCATTAGTGCGGGATCCGCCTGTCAAAGTGGCCAAACCCAACCAAGTCCAACCCTCTTGGCCATGGGCTACGATCCTGAAACCGCCAAAGCAGGAATTCGTATTACCTTGGGGCGAGAGACCACCGCTGCCGATGTGGATTGGTTAGCCATGGTGCTGCGGCAATATCTTGCAGAGGCGATCGCTCCCCCCTTAGCGGTATCCATTTCCTAGGATGCATCATGGTGTGGGCGGCATTATCTGCACAGGGGACCTGGGTACTGGCTAGCTACGGCGTAGTGGCCACGCTGATTCTGCTGTGGACGATTCTGCGATCGCTACGGCATCCGTCCCAAAACGCCACCCTTGAAGCCGAATTGGCACGGCTACAAAATTACTGCACTCAACTCCAGCAGCAACTTCAGGCAATAACCGCGGAAAATCAACACTTACGAGCAGAGCGCGATTACTGGCAACAGCAGCACCAAAGCCTCAATGATCAACTCACCACCCTAGAAGCCACCTATCACCAACTGGAGATGAATCTTCAACGCCTCGAACAGGAGCGCGATCGCCTGCAACAGGCCCTGCAGCAGCCCGCCGACTGGTGGCAGGAAATCACCAAAAACTATCAAAGTTGGTGGGAAAGCCTCCCCTTTCTTCCCCATGAGGATACCAGCAGCAAATCCTAAGGCAGGCGATCAATGGGCAAGGGCGGATAGAAGAAGTACCCTTGGCCATACAGACAGCCGAGATCCATCAATTGGGCGGCTTGAACCGCCGTTTCCACGCCTTCTGCAACCACATCTAAACGTAGACTCTTGCCTAGGGCAATCACGGCACCAATAATTTCCTGTGCCGCTCGGCTTTCCTCTAAGCTCTGGACAAAGGAGCGATCAATTTTCAGGGCGTGGATGGGTAACTGATGCAACCGACTCAGGGAGGAATAACCTGTGCCAAAATCATCAATGTTGAGGGCAACCCCCAGTTGTTGCAGTTCCTCGGCCACCTGCAATGTGGCTTCAAGGTTGCGGATCATTGTCGTTTCAGTAATCTCCAGATGGAGGAGATGGGGGGGCAATTGGGCACTGCGCAGCACCGCCAAAATATCACCGACAAAGTTGGCATCCACCAGTTGTTGAGGCGAGATATTAATACCCAGGGTCATGGTCTGGCGACGGCTGTCCTGTTGCCGCCACTGGCTAAATTCCTGGATCGCGCGTTCAAGGACCTGCCGGCCAAGGCTAACGATGAGACCTGCCTGCTCCGCCAGGGTGATAAATTCACTGGGAGGAATTTCACCTTTTTCGGGGTCAAACCATCGGCTGAGGGCCTCAAGTCCTACAATTGCCCCCGTATTCATCTCAACAATGGGCTGGAAATACACCTGTAACTCACTGTTGGCGATCGCCTGATGCAGTTGGCTCTCAAGGGTAAAGCAACTTTGGGCTTGGGTGTGCATTTGCGGGTCAAAGATGCGACACTGCCCCAGTCCCTGTTTTTTTGCTTGGTACATGGCAATGTCAGCATCCCGCAGGAGGGTAGCGGCAGAGGCGGCCTCGCGATCGCTAAAGGCCACACCAATACTGGCACTCAGGCTTAACAAGTGACCATCAATGATCAGGGGTTCCTGAATTACCCGCTCTAGGTCAGCAATCCGCGCTTGCACTTGTGCCACCATCTGTTGAGAATCAAGATCTTCACAGAGGACCACAAATTCATCCCCACTCAGGTGAGCTAAGGTATCCCCCTCACGCACCACACTCTGCATTCGCTGGGCAAGGGTGATGAGTACCTGGTCACCGGCTTGGTGTCCCAAGCTATCGTTAACGCGCTTAAAGCGATCAATATCAATGAAAACAACAGCAAAGGGGCGATCGCCACGGCGTTGATATTGTCGCCAACAATGCTGCAATCGCTCCTGGAGGAGGGTACGGTTGGGAAGTCCCGTCAGGGGATCGTGGAGAGCATCGTGAATGAGCTGCTCCTCCATTTGTTTGCGGCGGGTAATATCATGCCCCACACATTGATACTCCACACAGCGCCCATGGTGATCAAAAAAGGCACGTGTTGTCCATTCAAACCAGGCAAGCTGTCCTGTACTTTGTCCTGTACTTAATGTCACAGCGCATTCAATGGTGCTGATGGGCTGCGTTGGGCTGAGGGTTTGCAGATGCTGTTGAAAGCGTTGCTGGGTTACAGGATCAAAGGGATGTTGGAGGACCTCCCCCAGATCACAACTCACGCCCACTTCAGCCAGATAGCGAAAGAAGGCGGGATTGCCAAAGGTCAGATGTCCCTCAGGCGTGCAGCGGTAGAGCAGTTCTGTCTGCGCCTCGAGAACCCGCCGATAGCGCTCTTTTTCCTGATGTAGCGCACTCACTAATTCAGCACGGTGAATACCAAAGCCCAGTTGTTCCCCCAGTTGGCGGATCAGTTCCACCTCGTCATTGGCCCAAGGCCGCGGCGAAGAGCAGTGGTGGCACAGAAATAATCCCCAGAGGCGTTCCTCCTCAATAATCGGTACTGCTAAGAGGGCACGCACCTGCAATTGGTTGAGAAAGTCGCGGTGACACTGAGCCATTGTGGCGGTGTTAATGTCCGCAAGCGCCAGCACTCGCCCTTGCAGGTAGGCTTCGGCAGCCTCCCGTTGAAAACAAGGATCACAAAATGTACGGTTGAGGAGGGAAAACTGGGGTGCTGCAACGGACTCGGCCACCACTTCCCCTCTGCCGTCAGCGTAGAACTGGAAAATGACGGTGCGATCTACGTTCAAGAGCTGGCGGATTTCTTCTAGGGCGGTTTTGAGGACGGTTTCTACATCTAATGAGCGGCGGATTTTGATGGTCAGACGATGCAGGAGTTCGGCTTGAGTTTGCCGCCGCTGCAACAAGGTACTGGAGTCCACTTGCAGTGTAATATTTTGGCAGAAAATGGCCAAACCACGGCTGGTGGGAAATACCCGTACGGCGAACCACTGGTTGAGCCCCTCATAAAAGGCTTCAAATTGGACCGGAGTCTGCTGTGTCATTGCCCGCTGACATTGCTCCTCAAAAATCGAGTTGCGGGCATCGGGGAAGAGCTCCCAGAGGTTTTTTCCTAGCATTTGTGAGG
>NZ_JACOMP010000104.1:0-4341 GCF_014466085.1 Thermosynechococcus sp. OHK43 | reverse complement strand
GTCCACCGGTATATCCGCCGTCAAATCCTGTAGCAGTGGGCTGACAATATCATCCCCTTGGGGAGTTTTGCCAAAGCGGTAATCGGCCAAAGCGGCAGTGAGTTGGCTATAGCCCTCTGGCAAGTGAGCACCCGCCACCACTACCGTGGGAATCGGTTCTGGGAAACAGAGGGACTCAAGGTCGAAGGGATCAGAGGCCAGTGTTACATCACTGGTGCGGTGCAGCAGCATTTGCAGATGTAGCTCGTTGCCTTGTGCCTTTACGGCTAAAAGCAGGCGATCGTAGGTGGGTGCCAGTTGGCGCCCCTCAGAACTCAAAGATTGCAGGTTGACATAGTAGAGGGCTGTAGGTTCAGCCTCTAATTGGGGCCGCGCCACTTGATAAAAAGTCAATCCCGCAAGATGACCATCCGCGGTTACCGCTGCCCCTAAGCTAGCGGTCATAGTCTCCACATCCGAAGCAAGGAGCAGGCGATCGCCGAGACGGGCTGTCACCAAGTCCTTGCCCACCTGCAGGGGGATATTTTGATAGACTTGCACCTCAAAGGGATGCCCCTGCCAGTAGGTCTCCCAAAAAGCCGTTGCTGCTCCTAGGCGCTTCAAGGGCAAAATCCACAACTGCCGCGGGGATGAACACACTTCGGGGCAGGGGAACTGGGCAAGCGTCACCCCCTCCCCCACCCAATCATTGATTTCAGACCAGGACAAGCCCCAATGAGCAAGTTGGGATGTCCAAAAACGCGCCGCCCAAAAATGTAGGGGATCGCTACTGGGAGGTTGATTGAGCTTGAGGACACTCTGGGCTTGGCGCGGGACAAAGATCAGGTCATCGCTATCGGCAGCAAAAGCTGGCTGGCCACACATTAGAAACAACCAGCAGAGGATAAAGACCAAAAGGGATGACCATAGCGATCGCTGGTGCAGTTGCATCAGTGCCCTCAATGTGGCAGGCCCAATTAGCGATTGGTGACAGTGGCCGCGTCCCGCGCGGTCAAGCGCTCATAGGTAGCCCGCATTTTCAGGCCCGTTAGCACTTGGAATAGACCCGACCCATTATCGGAACCCGGATAGTCACGGTGCTTTAGCAGTAGTTCCGTCACTTCGCCGTAGTGCTTGGTGGAAGTATTACTCAGGTGGCTTTCAATGTAGATGAGTTCATCGAGTTTTTCAAAGCGACCGTCCACTTCTAAGACCGAAACGGGGTGACCATAGTATTCATCAGGTCCGTAGCTGAGGCGGATGCCCGGATAGGAGCAGGTGAGCTTACGACCGCAGGGAATCCAAGTAATCGTTGAACCTTCATCAAAGAGATAAACGGGCTCAAAGCCGGGGATGCCTTCCCGTTGCAGCATCCGTACCCGCAGGATATTGCCGACTTTTTCCTCTTTGACTAACTGGGTCGGTAGAATTTGCAAAACCACGTCAGCGTACTGCTTTTGGGGATCGATATAGGCCATGAAGTCAGGGCGACGGGCGTTGATGGAGGCAATCACGTCTTCATAGCTATGGCCCCGCTCAGCCATGTCGCGCTTGATCTTCCAAGCAATTTTTACATCGTCACTGATGTCGAGATAAACACTGAAGTCAATGAGCGATCGCACCCGTTCATCATAGAGGGGATGCAGGCCTTCAATCACAATCACGTGGTTGGGATCCACCTTCTCCGGCGGATCAATCGTCCCCGTTTCGTGGTTGTAGATGGGTTTCATGATTGATTCGCCATTTTTGAGAGCCTTGATCTGCTCATACATCAGATCAAAGTTGTTGGCGCGGGGATCAAGCGCCGTAATCCCCATTTCTTTCCGCTGCTTGCGATCCAGACTGTGATAGTCATCCAAACAAATCACAGTCATAAAATCTTCGCCAAACAGATCGGCCAGTCGGCGCAAAAACGTTGATTTACCACAGCCGGAGTCTCCAGCAACGCCGATGAGAACCACACGGTCTGGCTTACTGCTCATAGCTGACGATTCCCTTTGCTCGTAGAAGTGGACATCCCCTCATGGGGTGGTTCAGTATACCCTTAACTGATATTACAAGGGTGGTGTCCCTCTGGGATAGTTTTTTGTGCAAAAAGAGGAACCTTCTGGTCCACAGGGGGGATGGGTGGTTGTTCTCGGGAAGAGTTTGGGATAAAGTAGTAGATTGCGAAAGTTCATCCTAGGGATCACCATGGCCTGCCCCAAAAAGAAAACCTCAAAGTCCAAGCGCAGTATGCGCCGTGCTGTCTGGAAGCGCCAAGCTGCCCTTCAAGCACAACGTGCCCTCTCGATTGGTAAGTCTATTTTGACTGAACGTGCCCAAGGCTTCTACTTCCCTGAAGCCGAAGAAGAGAACGAAGACGAGCAGGAGTAATCATGGCCACCCCTACAGAGCCGAGCCGCACCCCCAAACTGGAAACCCCAAAGTACGGCTTTAATACCTTTGCTGAGCGGATTAATGGCCGTGCAGCGATGGTGGGTCTGGTGGCTCTTTTGTTGTGGGAATATTGGACAGGAGAGGGCTTGCTCCACTGGTTGGGCTGGCTCTAGGGGACGCCTTTAGCACTGTGTTGCATGATTCCCTACAACCTCAGTGACCCCCGCCTCTTTGGCATTATGGTTGGGGTAATGTTTTTGATGGTCGTCAGCCGCCTATTGCTAGTGGCTGGCTTTTTTTCGCTGGTATATGTCGTGGCTTGCTGGACGCCCCTGAGGAAACGACGGATAAATTTGCGGCCTTACAAGCGGGGGCAGTTTTGGCACGAGTTTGGCTGGTCATTGCTGACAGCGGCTATTTTTGCCCTGGCGGGGGCGATCGCCGCAGTGATGTGGCAGCGGGGCTGGACAGCGGTTTATCTGGAGTTAAATTCCCTTTGGGACTATATTTACTTTCCCTTGAGCATTGGCCTTGTGCTACTGCTCCACGAAACCTATTACTATTGGCTCCATCGCTGGATGCACCAACCGAAAATTTATCGCTGTGTCCATCGGGTGCATCACCATAGCATTGTTGCCTCACCCTGGACTGCCTTTTCATTTCATCCCTGGGAGGGCTGCTTACAGGCGATTTTTCTGCCGCTGATTATTGTGCTTGTGCCACTGCACCCCTACGCTATCGTGATCCAGCTGAGCCTGATGACGGTCTCCAGTGTGATTAATCATCTAAACTTAGAGATCTATCCCCGTGGCTTTGCCGAACATTGGTTGGGGCAGTGGTTGATTGGAGCCACCCACCACAGTTTGCACCACCGTCAATTTCGCTGTAACTATGGCCTCTATTTCACCTTCTGGGATCGGTGGTTGGGGACGGAGAGTCGTGATTACCTGCCCCTGTTTCGCGATCGCACCCAAGGCTGAACTCAGGATGAATTCTGCATAGGCCCATTGGTGAAGGCGTAGGACAGTCTGTCTGGTTCAGTGGCAGTGAGATGGTCAAGGCACTTTCCTTTCCCAGGATGGCGGAGCGACAACATCCGCTGATCCAACCGTTACTCACCCTTTCCGATGCGGAGTTGATCAGGGCCTTTCAGGATCAGCGCGATCGCGGCTGCTACTTCGTGGCTCTCTACTGTCGCTACGGCCCCCTCGTATATAGTGTTCTGCAACACCACGGGCGATCGCCTGTACAGGTGGACTATCTTTTTGCCAAGGTGTGGCATGGCTTATTTTTTGGCCTTGACCTTGTGGAATTTACCCCTGAGGGCGTGAAAGTGGGGGATGAGGAAGCTCGCTCCCTGCGCAATTGGATTGTCAACCGCACCGCCGCCCTCATTCAAGAGGAACTTCCCGGCATTGAGCACATTACCTATGTCCTTCGGGATGCACCAGTGCCCCTTTGGTGCTATTTGGAAGCCAGCCTTGCCTACCTGAGTCCCCTGAGCCGCCTAGTGCTGGTGACAACCCAAACCTTTCACTGGAACCTTGAGCGCCTGCGCGCTTACCTAGAAGTTCAAGGGGAAACCTACAGCCTTGAGGAACTCAACCAGCATTTAGAGGAAGGCTTAGCACGCATCGTGGAGTATCTGCCAGCGGATATCCGCCAAATTTACTTAATGCCCGATCGGAAGTCGGAGGAACCCTCCACTGCTCAACCAACTCTTGAAGAACTCTTTCCCAATAGCGTTGAGGAGGTGGGTGCCCCTCTCGATAGCTCCGCCGCAGCAAGAGTCGGCGAGGCGACTGAGACGACGGGCAGTATTGATAACCTACTGGCAGAGTGGGAGCGGATTCTCTCCGGTTGACATGATTATTTTCTTATTATTTTCTTAAAGGAATCTAATAAGGCTTTGGGCTAACCCCAAGACCTTACCTGATATGCTAGACTCAATTGATTGAGAAAAATTTCTAACAAGGTCTTACT
>NZ_JACOMP010000103.1:0-5090 GCF_014466085.1 Thermosynechococcus sp. OHK43 | reverse complement strand
GGGCGATCGCCACTATCCTGGGGATGCCTCACTGATTTGGCTAGAAAAGATATCCCCGGCATCCCTAGCAACGGGTACCCCAGCGCCAACTCTGACCGTCCCTCCTTGGAAGGGGCTACTGAGATTTGATAATAACCGCTTGACTATTCAAACTGCGGCTGGACCCGTCTGTGTTGAGGGGGAAAATCTGAGGGTTATCATTGGTGGGCAAGCGATCGATCTCAACCAGCTCTGATGGTCGTTGTTCAACCCTTTGATTTTAGCCGCTGGCCCATTGCTGTCAGTGATTTACCCGCCGATACTTACCTCGTGGGGGGGGCGGTGCGGGATGCTCTCCTCGGTCGGACAACGTTGTACCCCGACTGGGATTTTATTGTGCCGAGGGATGCCATTGCCCTGAGCAAAAAACTGGCGGATCAGTACAAGGCTGGATGGGTTCTTTTGGATCGCGATCGCGGGGTTGCCCGCTTAGTCTTTTCCCATACGACGGTGGACATTGCCCAGCGGCATGGTGAGACGCTCTTAACCGATTTGAGCGATCGCGATTTTCGGATCAATGCCATTGCCTACGACATTCATCACCACCACATTGTCGATCCCCTCGGTGGCCTCTTAGATTTGCAACGCCGCCAAATTCACTATGTAGCGCCAGAAAATCTTGCTGCTGATCCATTGCGACTCCTACGCGCCTATCGCCAAGCCGCTCAACTCCAATTTACGATTACGCCCGAAACACGGCAGGTAATCCAAGCCCTTGCCCCCCAACTGCGGCGAGTGGCAGCAGAACGGGTACGGGTAGAACTCAGTTATCTCCTGAGTGCTGTTGAGGGTGCGGCTCAAGTGACCCTCGCCTTTCGCGATGGGGTATTGGCGGTGTGGTTGCCTTCGGTAACCGAGGAGCGGATGACCCACTACCATGCCCTTGAATCTACCCTAGCGAATTTCCCTTTCCCTGCCCTGTGGCCGGCGCTGACGAAATCCATTGCCGCAACGAATGCCCCCGGTGAGCCCCAACGGCGAACCCTAGCGGCTTTGGCCAAGCTCACCTGCCTCGTGAATGCCAGCGATCGCCAAGCTGCCGAGGAATTGACTGCACTCACCTACACCACCGATGAAATTCGCATTGTCCAAGTTCTATGCCGCCTCCTCAGCCACTGGCTAGTCCCCCTCCAACAGCCCCTGAACCGTGAGCAAGCCTTTTATCTATTCCGCGCAGCAGGCAGCTATTTTCCAGCCTTTGTTGCTCTGGCCCTTAGCCGTGGCATCCCCAAAGCGCATCTGGTACCCCTGGTCAGAGGGTGGTTAGACCCTAAGGATGCCATTGCCCATCCCCCCCAGTTGGTGCGAGGTGCTGATCTGGTGGAAGCGTTTCAGGTCTTGCCAGGGCCGCGTGTGGGTGAATTGTTGCGAGCGGTGGAAGCAGCCCAAGCGCGGGGGGAAATTAGCGATCGCCCCCAAGCCCTAGCCTATGTGGCCCAACTCCTCAAGGGGGCAACGGAACCAAGGCCGAGTTAGGAACTCCTTAGAAAAATCTCTTGCCAAAGGGTATCATAGGCCTTTTGGGTCGCCCCATCGAGGGGAAGCAGGACTTCACTCTTGGCAAAGGCCGTTGGCGTTGCAAAGGGAATATAGCGGCTGAACAGGGTTTCCCTGAGATTCCTGACAAGGGGTGAAGGAGCATGGCTAAACTGACTCAGTTGTTCAGCAACCTGGGGTTGCCACCAGTAGTTCAACCAAGCCAGTGCTGCGGCATTGGGCTCCTGAGGACAGACCCACAGGTCCACCCAAAGGGCTGTGCCACTGGCTGGAAACACTGCCCCGTAGGTCCGGGGATCTTGCTGCAGGAGCGGCAGTAGATCCGTTGACCAACCCACTGCCAATTGCGTGCTGCCGAGCATTAGGGGCTGCAAGTAGGCGTCAGAACTAAAGAAACGACAGCCTTGGCGCAGCTGCTGCAAGCGTTCCCGCAATTTGGGGTGGGTGGTTGGGCCGTTGTAGGATAGCCCCAAGGATTTCAGGGTTAAGCCAATCACTTCGCGGGGGGTATTCAAGAGGCTGTAGTGTCCCTGCACTGCGGGGTGCCATAGAACGTCCCAATCGGTGGGCTGCCAGCCTAAATCCGCAAAGAAATCGCGGCGATAAATGAGGGCGGTTGCCCCCCAGCGATAGGGAAGACCCCAAAAGGCGTCCCCTTGGCTGATGGCTTGGAGAAGTGGCTGCCACGGTTCAGCCCAGTCAAGCCGGTTTTGAATTCGGGTTTTGGAAATAGGGGCGATCTGGTGTTGGCTCATCGCCTGATTTAGCCAAGCGTCCCCGAGACTGAGAACGGCTGACCCTAGGTTGCCGGCTGCAAGGGTATGGGCTAAAGCTTGGGGGGTTTCCTGAAGGCGCAGATGAATACGGACGTCCGCTTGTTGACGAAATCGCTGAATCAGTTGAGGTGGTAAGGATTTGCGCAGCAGATGAACGGTTAGCCCGCTATTGGCACTTGCTTGGCCACCACTGAGGGCGATCGCCCCCAGGGCAAACAACCCCTGACAAAATTGCCGCCGCTGCATTAGCGTTGCCACCGAAAGTGTAATTGACTCGGCTGAGCGGGATCCCCCAGTTGCTCAATGCCGCGATCGTTGGCCACCAAGTGCCGCAGAATCAGGTAAATTCGCTCCAGTTGATCGGGAGCATTGACAGCGCGGGCGATCGCCCCCAAGTCGAGGGGCTCGTCACTTTGTTCTAAAACTTTGACAATCTGGCGTTGCAGTGCCAAGTTTGCCGCCGCTGCTTTTTTCCCAGCTTCCACCCCCGGCTGATGGTAGGCATTGATATTCACCAAGAAGCCATAGAGACCCACCGCTCGCTCGTAGAGGGCAATCAGGGCACCCACTGTTTTGGGGGTCACCTCTGGAATAGTGACCGTCAGAGAGGGGCGATTCTTTTCATAGAGAGCTTGGCGCGTGCCCAGGAGCAGGCCACTGAGGTAATCCCCCGCGGTAATCCCTGGCTCCACATCAATGCTGGGTTCTTGACCATCCCGCAACACTTCAATAAAGGTAACAAAAAAGTTAGGTAGGCCATCCCGCAACTGCTGCACATAGGCGTGTTGATCGGTGGTTCCCTTGTTGCCATAGACGGCAATCCCTTGGTGGACTATGTTGCCGTCGAGATCTTTTTCCTTGCCGAGGGACTCCATGACCAACTGCTGCAAGTAGCGGCTAAACAGCAGCAGACTGTCTTTGTAAGGTAGGACAACCATATCTTTTTCCCCCCGACCCTTGCCTACATGGTGCCAAGCTAAGGCGAGTAGGGCGGCGGGATTTTGGCGGATATTCGGCACACGAGTTGCCTGATCCATTAATTTCGCTCCCGTGAGGAGGTCATCAATGTCAATCCCTTGGAGGGCAGCGGGCAAGAGGCCCACCGTTGAGAGTTCGGAGGTGCGTCCCCCCACCCAGTCAAACATCGGGAAAATGGCGAGCCAACCGTTTGACTCCGCCACTTGGGCAAGGCCACTGCCGGGCATGGTGATGGCCACGGTGTGATCGGCAAAGGCCAGACCGGCGCGTTGGAAGCGGGCTTGGGCTTCTAGCATGCCGTTGCGGGTTTCCGGTGTCCCCCCCGATTTGGAAATGACCAGCACGAGCGTGGTGCGCAGGCGATCGCCCAACTGCGCAAAAACCCGTTCAAAGCCTGCCGGATCGGTGTTGTCCAAAAAATGAATGTTCAAGGGAGGATTCACGGGCGCGAGGGCGGCGGCCACAAACTGCGGACCTAGGGCAGAACCCCCAATGCCAATCGAGAGAATATCCGTAAAGTGACCCCCTTGGGGTGGGGCAATGGCGCCGCTGTGGACTTGCTGGCTAAACTGCTTTACTTGGGCGATCGCAGCGCGGATTTGTGAGCGCAACTCCGGACTAGGGGCTAAGTCTGGATCCCGCAGCCAGTAGTGACCCACCATGCGTCCTTCATCGGGGTTGGCGATCGCCCCCCCTTCCAATTCCGCCATTTGCTGAAAGGCGCGTTCAAAGGCTGGCTCTAGGCGACGAACCCCTTCCGGAGTCAGCCCCATGCGACTGACATCCACATAAAATTCCAGTTCGGGGTGATAGTACAACCACTCTTGGTAATGCTGCCACAGAGCCAACGCATCCATAAAAACATTCCTGCCCTACGATCTCAGCGTACCTCAACAACCGTCCCTTGCTGATTCTAAGTAAGATAGTCCTACTGAGGTCAAAGGTGTGCCCCTTGTAGTTACCGGTCCTCCTCTACCTCAGCAGCTCTCCCTTTGGCCGCACAAAGAGATAGCAATGCCCCAGATTTACGACAACACCAGCCAAGTACTTGCCGATGGGCTGCGCCAGTTCATCGGCAGCGCCCAGTCCTGCGCCTTCTGCGTTGGCTACCTCAACCTACGGGGTTGGGAGCAATTGGCCGACCTCGTGGACAAGTTGCCGGGAAGAACAGAAAACGCCGCCTGCCGCGTGCTGGTTGGTATGCACCGTCCCCCCGAAGAAGAAATGAAAGTGCTCGCCAGCCTCAGGCGCGGCGATGAGATAGTGGACGGTCCCACGCTCGCCCGACTCAAGCGCCACATGACCGAAAGCTTCAAGCAGCAACTGGAGTTTGGTGTACCATCGGCCCAAGCCGAACGCACGCTCCGCCAGTTGGCTGCCCAGCTTCGCGCGCGCAAGGTCTTCCTGAAAGCGTTTCTCCGCTATCCGTTGCATGCCAAGCTGTACCTCGTGCGGCGCAACGATCCCGTCACACCCCTCATCGGCTTTGTCGGCAGCAGCAACCTTACCCTGGCCGGCCTGTCGCACCAGGGCGAGTTGAATGTGGATGTCGTCGAACAAGATGCTGCCACGAAATTGCAAGCCTGGTTTGATGAGCGGTGGCAGGATGGATTAGCGATCGACCTGAGTGATACGCTCGCTGAACTCATTGAGAGAAGTTGGGCGCGTACCGATTTGGTTCGCCCGTATCTGCTCTATCTCAAGATCGCCTACCACCTCTCCGAGGAGGCGCGCCAAGGTGAGCGCGAGTTCCGCCTCCCTCGCATTTTCACTGAGAAAGGCACACCGTTGCTCGATTTT
>NZ_JACOMP010000102.1:0-4515 GCF_014466085.1 Thermosynechococcus sp. OHK43 | reverse complement strand
TTTTCGGCCAGGTTCTATAAAGACTCTCTACTAAAGGCTCTGATCCGTGGGAGGTGTCCGATGCTGGTGATCCTCACCCAAAACCAGATTTTACCGTCACAGTCTGTGTGTCAATCCTGCTTGTTTGCCGATCGCCAAGGCCAACCCCGCTGGCAGGAGGGTCAGCTTCGTTGTGGGGCGCCTCTAGGGAGTACCGCTGAAGCGGGATGCCAACATTTTCGTTGTCAAATGGGGTTTCATCTAGTGGCGGTTTCCGATTTGCCCACGCCTCTAGAGCAAGACCATTGAGGGAAATTGCCACAAAGGAATATCAATGCGGGAATTTGACAACTACGATCCGGGAGATTTTTACGACGAGTGGTTTCTTGCCAAAGAACAGCCACGACCTTTTATTGAACCGCTGTTGCAACGGGTGCGATCGCTCCCAGCGGGACAGCTCCAGCAGCGCCAAAAAACAGCACAGCAGGTAATGTTTAATATTGGCGCCACATTCACGGTCTATGGTGCTGCTGAGGGCATCGAGCGGATCATGCCCTTTGATATTCTGCCGCGGGTCATTCCAGCCCAAGAGTGGCAAGCCCTTGAACGGGGTCTAAAGCAACGGGTTGTAGCACTCAATACATTTATTGCTGATGTCTATGGCGATCAAAAAATTATTAAGGATGGTGTCATGCCCCGGGAGTTAATTGAGTCAGCTAAGGGCTATTTACGTCCCTGCCATGACCTGAAGCCCCCAGGAGGGATCTGGTGCCATATTACGGGGACCGATTTAGTGCGCGATCGCGATGGCACATTCTATGTTCTAGAGGATAACTTGCGCTGTCCTTCGGGGGTCTCCTATGTGCTGGAAAACCGCCGAGTGATGAAAAGCACCTTTCCCCTGCTTTTCAAAGAACTGCACATTCAACCTGTGGACGAGTACCCCAGCCATCTACTAGAAACCCTGTTGAACCTTGCCCCCCCCGGCCTACCGGATGCGACGGTGGTGGTACTGACGCCGGGAATATACAACTCCGCCTATTTTGAGCATTCCTTCCTTGCGCAGCAAATGGGGGTGACGCTTGTGGAAGGGCGGGATCTGGTAGTGGCCGATGGTTACCTCCAAATGCGCACCACCAAGGGGCTTGAGCGGGTGGATGTGGTCTATCGCCGCATTGATGATGACTTTATTGATCCAGCGGTATTTCGTCCGGAGTCGGTGCTGGGGGTCAGGGGTCTGATGGAAGTCTATCGCCAAGGGCGGGTGGCGATCGCCAATGCCCTCGGAACTGGTGTGGCCGATGACAAGGTAATTTATGCCTATGTGCCGCAAATGATTCGCTATTACCTCCGTGAGGAACCCCTACTGCCGAATGTGCCCACGTACCTGTGCTGGGAGCCCCAACAGTTGGACCATGTGCTCAAGAACCTCGATTCCCTCGTGGTAAAATCTGCCAACGAGTCCGGTGGCTATGGCATGCTGATTGGTGGTCAAGCTACGGCTGAACAGCGGGCAGAATTTGCCGAACGCATCAAAGCCAATCCCCGCAACTACATTGCCCAGCCCACGCTTTCGCTGTCGCGGGTGCCCACCCTTTTGGGGGATGAAATTGTTGGCTGCCATGTGGATTTACGCCCCTATATTCTGTATGGCAAGGAAATTTATGTCCATCCTGGTGGCCTGACGCGGGTGGCCATGAAGCGCGGCTCATTGGTGGTGAATTCATCCCAAGGGGGAGGGAGCAAGGATACTTGGGTGCTCAATGAGTAGCGCCGTTTTTTGAGACAATGGGATGCTAGCGGTAAGGCACCACCTATGTTAAACAATTATTAGCTGTTAGCCAACGCTGATCGGTGAACTTAGCCTAAACTTGCTGAGGTACTGAAGGAACTTAAGCCCATGAATGAATTTGAGATATCCCCAACCACAGAAACCACCCATACAGAAAAGCCCATTTTTGAACCAACACCGCCGGCAGCACCCTTAGCGGAAGTAGAGTCTCAGACAACGACGCCAAAGGTGGGTGGTCTCACGGATGAACAGTGGCAACAGGCTCGCGAAAAACTCTATTGGCTCCTCACAGTCTTTCCCGATCAGGTGAGTGAATTTCTGGGCGAATACCAGCAGTCCCTGCGTACTCTTCTCATTATTCTCGCCACTGTTCCTTTTGTGGCACTAGCGGTTGCCATTTTGGAAGTGGTGAATGCGATTCCCCTCCTAGGGCCAACCTGTGAACTCGTCGGCTTTGGCTACACCTGTTGGTTTCTCTATCGCTATGTCCTCTTTGAATCGGGTCGCCGGGAATTGGGTCAAAGGGTCAACGAGTATAAATCCCGTATCCTTGGCAATCAAGGCGGTAGTTCTTCTTAAGGGGATGCATGCGGCTGCACTACCTCCAGCATGTGCCCTTTGAGACCCCCGCCCATATTGCGCAGTGGGCAATCGCCCGTGGTTTTGATTGGCAAGGCAGTCATCTCTATGCGGGCGAGCCGCTACCCGCATTGACGGAGGTAGATGCCCTGATCGTCATGGGTGGCCCCATGGGGGTATACGATGAGGCGCTCTATCCCTGGTTGGGGGCTGAAAAAGCCTTTTTGCGGCAGGCGATCGCCAATGGCTTACCCATTTTAGGGATTTGTCTCGGTGCTCAACTGTTGGCACATGTCTTAGGGGCAACGGTCACCGCTGCACCTACGAAGGAAATCGGCTGGTTTCCCATTGAACTCACAGCAGCCGCCCAAGCCCATCCCTGGTTTCAGGATTGGCCACCCCAACTGACGGTGCTGCATTGGCATGGGGATATGTTTAGCCTACCCACGGGCGCGATTCTCCTCGCCAAAAGTGCCGCTTGTCCACAGCAGGGATTCCTGTGGGGCGATCGCGTTGTTGGTCTTCAGTTTCACCTAGAAGTGACCCCTGCAGGTCTGGGGGAGTTGATTCAGCACTGTCAGCACGAGCTGGTCCCCGATCGCTATGTTCAATCGGCAACAGAAATTCAGGCCCAAGCGGCTCAAACAGCACTCTTGGCTCCCTATCTGGAACGTTTTCTTGAGCGCTGGATTCAGCAGTGATCATTACCAGTCGCCAGAATCAACTGGTGCGCTCGATTCGTAAGCTGCACCACCGCAAATATCGCCAAGGGCACTTGCTTTTAGAGGGGACTCATTTGATCCAAGAGGCACTGGCAAGTGGCTATCACTTATCTGTGGTTTGCTATACCAGCGCTTGGCAAGCAAAACAATCTCCAACATTTTGGCAGCAGCTTCTCCACAGCAGCGATCGCGCCCTTGAAGTCAGTGAAGAAGTCCTTGCTGCCCTTTGTACAACAACCACCCCCGATGGCGTCGTCGCCGTTGCCGACTATACACCCCTGCCTGCATTGCCGCTCCAGTCTTTGGGCCTGTGTTTAGTGACCCTTCAAGATCCGGGCAATTTGGGAGCGATTATTCGCACCGCTGCTGCAGTGGGGGTTGAGGGTCTATTGCTGACTGCCGATTGCGTCGACATGACTCATCCGAAAGTGTTGCGCGCTAGTGCCGGTCAGTGGTTTCGCCTACCCATGCAAACTGTTACCGACGGTTTGGCAACCCTCAAGGCCTATCAAGCCCAAGGATGGCAAATTGTTGTCACATTACCGACTGCGCCCCTGATCTACTGGCAAGGGGATTTCCGTCAACCCACCTTGTTGGTCATGGGCAATGAAGGCCAAGGGTTACCCCCGGCCTACCAAGATCTCAGCTTTACTGCTCTGCGGATTCCTCAGGAGCCAACTGTCGAATCCCTGAATGTGGCGATCGCCACGGCAGTGCTCTTGTATGAAGTCTATCGCCAACGCTGGCGGGACTAAACCACAAAAAAGTTGAGAACGCCCACCACCAGCACTAGGGCAATCCATAGCCCGGAGCCAAGGAAAATTAACTGCTTTGAGCGATCCCAATCCTGGGGAGAGGCATAGGCCACGGGTACACCAATCAGCATCACAAAGGACAGGATGACGAGGGCAGCCAAGGCCAGTTGAAACAAAATGGTCATTGTTGCTAACTCCCAAATCTTATCAGCGGCAACGGTAGTAAGTGACTACCTCTGAAGTAGCATTATCCCCCATTTCTTGACCCTAAACTAGGCAGGGAGTGGAGTTCCTGTAACAACTACTGCCACCCCTGAGCTAGCCACGATCTCGGATCGACGCACTCGCCATTGACGTAGAGTCCCCAGTGGAGATGGGGGCCTGTGGCGGCACCCGTATTGCCAACGGTGCCAATGACTTCCCCTGCCTCAACCAGTTGTCCCTCTTGAACGCGGATTTGATCAAGGTGCAGGTAAATCGTCAGCACCCCCTGTCCATGATCAATACCGACCGTGTTGCCATGGATCAGAAACCCTTGAGACTCTCGTCCCACGAGAGCAACCCGTCCCCGCTGAGCTGCCACTACCGGTGATCCCTTGGGGCCTGCATAGTCCAAACCGCGATGGAAATAGTCCTTGGCAAAAACGCCGTTGTAATATCGCTGCACACCGTAAGGGGTGGTTACAGG
>NZ_JACOMP010000101.1:0-2670 GCF_014466085.1 Thermosynechococcus sp. OHK43 | reverse complement strand
GCATAAAACCAGTGAACAATGAATACGGAAATACAGAAAACCAGAGGCTGAAAAACAGGCGGCATGGGAAAGCAAGGCTACTTTTTAGAATACCGAGTTCTGGGGACAGCCGCGCGGAGGCTGATGAGGCAGCGCTCGGCCCCCTCCCTCCAACCGGGGTGGCTACAGCTGTGATTATTACTGTAGCGAGTTTTAAGGGTGGGGTCGGTAAAACCACGACAGCCATTCACCTTGCCGCTTTTTTACAGCGTCAGGGGGAAACGTTGCTGATCGATGCCGACCCTAACCGCTCGGCCACCGGCTGGGCAAAACGCGGCAGCTTGCCATTTGAGGTGGTGGATGAATGGCGATCGCCCACCCGCATTCGTCAGTTTGACTATGTAGGGCTTGCTGAGAAAGCATGAAAGGATTAGTTTCAGGGGTTTTCAGGTGGATCAAGGACTGCTAAAGTGCAAGGAAAATCAACTTCAAGGGCCAAAACCCTTGCACTTTTGAGGCAAAATGTACCGTCGTTCTACCCCTGAACAACTGTCCTTTGAGAATTTCTACTTGCCGTTTGGTGGGAAGTTGTCAAAGGATAACCGCTGGGTCAAGCTAGCGGAGGTGATTCCTTGGCAAGAGTTTGAGAACGAATACGCCGCCCTGTTCAGCGAAGATATGGGGGCTCCGGCCAAGGAGTTTCGCATGGCTCTGGGAGCATTAATCATCAAAGAGAAATTGGGCACAAGCGATGCAGAGACCGTTGAACAGATTCGGGAAAATCCGTATTTGCAATACTTTTTAGGACTCTGGGAGTACAGCGATAAAGCACCATTTGAGGCATCGATGATGGTGCATTTTCGCAAACGACTGGGGATGGAAATGATCAACCGAGTGAATGAACATATCATCCGCTCGGTGACGGTCGAAAACACGTCTAATCAAGAAAGCGAGGATAACCTCAGCTCAGAGAATGCGTGTGAAACGAGCCAGTCTGATTCGGGTGACAAGGATGACCCTGGTGAACCTCCATCTCCTCCCAATGCGGGGGCACTGGTCGTTGATGCGACCTGTGCCCCTGCCGATATTCGCTATCCCACCGATTTGGGTTTGCTCAACGAGGCCCGAGAAGTCAGCGAGGAAATCATTGATGTGCTCTACGAGCAGGTGCGTGATAAGGGTACGACCAAACCGCGCACCTATCGCCGCACAGCTCGACGGCAATATCTGACGGTGGCCAAGCAACGCAAACCCAAAGCGAAGGTTCTACGCAAAGCCATTGGCCAACAGTTACGCTACCTCCGACGCAACCTGAATCACATTGACGCGCTTCTTGCGGCGGGAGCCTCGTTATCGGTGCTCAGTGCTCGTCAATATCGGCTGTTGCTGGTGGTAAGTGAAGTCCTTCGCCAGCAGCAACTCATGTATGACAACCGAATTCATCGCGTCGAAGACCGCATTGTGAGTCTGGGTCAACCTCACTTGCGTCCAATTGTCAGAGGCAAGGCCGGGACCCCCGTTGAATTTGGAGCCAAACTAGCCGTCAGTGTGCAAGATGGGTGGGTTTCGCTCGATGTTCTGAGTTGGGATGCGTTTAACGAGGCCGAGCATCTGAGCGAACAGATTGAAGCCTTCAAAGAACGCCAAGGCCACTATCCAGCCTCGGTGCATGCCGACCAAATCTACCGCACCCGCGCCAATCGGGCTTACTGTCGTGAGCGCGGCATTCGTTTGAGTGGCCCACCCTTGGGTCGCCCAGCAACTGATACTCTGGCCGAGCAGCGTCAACAGACCCTAGCCGATGCCAAAGTGCGTAACCAAGTGGAAGGCAAGTTTGGGCAAGCCAAGCGACGCTTTAGTTTGAACCGAGTGATGGCAAAACTCTCCAACACCTCCGAAACGGC
Source organism: Thermosynechococcus sp. OHK43 (assembly GCF_014466085.1). NCBI lineage: Bacteria > Bacillati > Cyanobacteriota > Cyanophyceae > Acaryochloridales > Thermosynechococcaceae > Thermosynechococcus > Thermosynechococcus sp. OHK43. The sequence continues at coordinate 787 of NZ_JACOMP010000101.1, read as the reverse complement.
TATTGCTATCACTTTCCTGGTCATGAACGTGGAGCGCCTGCTCTGGGCCTTATTTTTTGTTCTCTTATCTTGGGCGGTTGGGTTCACAAGATGCCTCTGGCTAGCGAAGGTGAGCGACTACCAGCCCAATAACCTGCAACATACCCCCATAGCGGCTTAATTTCCGATCGCCTTCATCTGTTCTTGGTTGATTCCAATTTTTACTTTTTCAGCAAGCCCTACTTAGAGGCTCTCTCCAGCCAGAACCGGATCCACATACCGCTCTCCGGCATACACCGCCCGTACTGCTGCCGCCAAGCGCTCGATGGGTGCTTGCTTTGGGCAATAGCCATCAGCACCCGATCGCATCAGGGTTGGCAGGTCAGCCCCAGACCCCGCATCGACCAAAATCAGCACCTTTGACAAGGTGACATAGGACTCGGCCTGCATATCACGCATTTTTTCGACAAACTCAGCCAGGCTAATGTCAGGGAGGGTCGAGTCTACCACCGCCACATCAACATCAATGGACTCCAGCAGTACCAACCCTGTTTCGCCATTGGTAGCTTCGCTGGCCACCTCAATGCCCTCCTGCGATCGCAACGCCACGCGCAAATCCAGGCGCGTTTGTTGATCATCTTCGACCAGTACAGTTTGAATATCTGCCATAGCTAACGGTAAAGCTAACGGTAAGGAGTGTGAGTGAACCTAAGCTCTGAATACGAAGCTCTGAATACGAAACCACAACAGTTGAAGCGGTCGGAATTTAGCTAAATTTTCATCGTAGGAAAAGCGGTTTGGGAAGCCG
>NZ_JACOMP010000100.1:0-15922 GCF_014466085.1 Thermosynechococcus sp. OHK43 | reverse complement strand
TCCAGCCTGGGCGCGTACCCTTGGGGAAAAGGGTCGCGAGCGGGTGCAAGCCTTCTTCAATTGGGAGGCGATCGCCCTTCAGATGGGGCAACTCTACCGTCAACTCTTTGCCGCCTCCCTGATGGGGAATTCCCCTCGCTTAGAGACGGTTAAAAACACCGCCTCGCTGACAACGGTGACCAAAGCGGCCTTAGCCTCCTAGGCATCTTAAATTGAGTGGCAGAGATCAAGCCGCACTCTCGTGTGGACAGATCACCTCTGCCCTCTACCTAACCCCTGATTGCCCTCGTGCCGAACAATTTGTTAAATTCTAGGGGGTTGTTTATCGTTTTGTATCATTTCTGAAATTTGATGGTGCAGTGGCGATCGCTTTCTCCCCGGTGGCCTGATGTTATTCTGGCGGGACTCATTCTAGGCCCTCTATTTGCCCCCTTCTTGGCCGCCAGCAATTTTCTTTTTTTGCCTAAAATTGCCCACATCATCTATACCATGGGCCATCATGTGTGTCCGCAACCGGAAATGGGGTTAATGCTGGCCCCCCCTTGGAAAATGGCCGTGTGTATGCGCTGCTACGGCACCCTTGTTGGAGTTCTCCTGACGCGCTGGTGGATTCAGGGGTCCACCACTGCCCGGGAGTGGTACTGGTTGCCGCAATATGGTCTGGGGGGCTTTTTAGTGGCGCTGGTGTTCATGCTGTTTTACCCCCTAGAGTGGGCACTACAACACTACGGCATTTGGGGCTATTCCAATTGGATTGTCTTTCCCTTTGGGGCGATCGCTGGATTGGGCTTGGGATTACTGATCATGCCTCTGCTATACCCCAAACAGCACCTTGCCACCTCCCGCGAAGGAGCAAACACCGAAATTTTGGTAGCCTCCGATACAAAAATTAACTAGGTCAACTTTCTACCATAGATTGTCGCTGCGGTGCGCCCAATACAGAAGGAGTAACCTATACATGGCAACGCCCCAAGAAATCTTAAATTTGATCGACAGCAAGTACGAGCTCATCGACCTGAAATTTACTGACATGCCCGGCACGTGGCAACACCTGACGGTTCACAAAAGCCAAATCAGTGAAAGCTCATTTACCGACGGTGTGCCCTTCGACGGTTCCAGTATTCGCGGTTGGAAAGCGATTAACGAATCCGACATGGTGATGGTGCCGGATCCGAATACAGCGTGGGAAGACCCCTTCATGAAAGAACCCACCCTGAGCATGATTTGCACCATCAAAGATCCGCGCACCGGCGAACTCTACGATCGCTGCCCACGCTCCATTGCCACCCGTGCCATTGAGTACTTAAAAGCAACCGGCATTGGCGATACGGCTTACTTTGGCCCCGAAGCCGAGTTCTTTGTTTTCGATGACGTTCGCTACGACCAAAATCAACGGTCTGGCTACTACTACGTTGACAGTATTGAAGGTCTTTGGAACACTGGCCGTGAAGAAGAAGGAGGCAACCTCGGCTACAAAATCCGTGGCAAAGAGGGTTACTTCCCCGTTGCGCCCACAGATACGCTGCAGGACTTGCGCACAGAAATGCTCTTGACGATGGCCAAGTGCGGTGTGCCCATTGAAAAGCATCACCACGAAGTGGCTACGGCGGGGCAGTGCGAGTTGGGTTTCCGCTTTGGCACCCTCATTCAAGCTGCCGACTGGCTAATGACCTATAAGTACTGCGTCAAGAATGTTGCCCGCAAGCACGGTAAAGTGGCAACCTTTATGCCCAAGCCCGTCTTCAACGACAACGGCTCGGGGATGCATACCCACCAGTCCATTTGGAAAGATGGCCAGCCCCTGTTCTGGGGAGACGGCTATGCGAATTTGAGCCAAATTGCCCTCTGGTACATTGGTGGTATCCTCAAGCACGCTCCAGCGCTATTGGCTTTTACCAACCCAACAACGAACTCCTACAAACGACTGGTTCCCGGCTTTGAAGCCCCCGTGAACCTTGCCTATTCCCAAGGCAACCGCTCTGCCTCTGTGCGGATTCCCCTCACTGGTCCCAACCCCAAAGCGAAGCGCCTAGAGTTCCGTTGCCCCGATGCCACGAGTAATCCCTACCTTGCCTTTGCGGCAATGCTATGTGCAGGTATTGATGGCATCAAGAATCAAATTGATCCGGGTAGCCCCTTGGATGTTGATATCTACGACCTCAGCCCCGAAGAATTGGCCAAGATTCCCTCAACCCCCGGTTCACTTATGGCGGCCCTGGAAAATCTGCAAAAGGATCACAGCTTCCTCACGGCGGGGGGTGTCTTTAGCGAAGACTTTATCCTCAACTGGATTCAGTACAAGCTGGACACAGAAGTCATTCCCATGTCACTGCGTCCTCACCCCTATGAATTTACTCTCTACTTTGATGCCTAGGCAAATGAGCTGCTAGGGTCTGGCATTTAGTGACATCCCACGCAGAGGCACCCATCGGGGGTTGCCTCTTTTATTTTTGCTGCCGATTCTTCGCTGGTAAAGGTGTTGGGTGTGCTCGTGCTTGCCTAGAGCTGGAATTTCTGATAAGTTGGGATGCTACTAAAAATTAACATTCCCACTCTTAAATGTTGTTGATGGGGAATGTTTCCCCTAAAAATTAGGTTGTAGGGTCCCATGCTACGCGCTGGAATTGTCGGCCTACCGAATGTGGGCAAGTCAACGCTGTTTAATGCCCTTGTGGCCAATGCTAAGGCCGAGGCAGCCAATTTCCCCTTCTGTACGATTGAACCCAATGTTGGTGTCGTAGCAGTTCCCGACGAGCGGCTGGAGGTACTGGCAAAAATTTCCCAATCTGCTCAGATTGTGCCGACGCGGGTGGAGTTTGTGGACATTGCGGGCCTGGTGAAGGGAGCTAGCAAAGGGGAAGGACTGGGCAACCAGTTCTTGGCAAATATTCGCGAGGTGGATGCCATTGTCCACGTGGTGCGCTGCTTTGAAGATGAAGATATTGTCCACGTGGCAGGGCGTGTGAATCCTGTCGAGGATATTGCGGTCATTAACTTAGAGTTAGCACTGGCGGATTTAGCCCAGATAGAAAAGCGCATTGAACGCACCCGTAAGGCAGCGCGATCGCAAAAAGAAGCACAGATTGAGCTGACGGCCCTTGAAAAGCTCCTGGGGGTACTCAATGAGGGACAGCCTGCCCGTCTGTGTCAACTTACGGAAGAGGAAGAAGCGGCCATTCGCTTTCTCGGCTTGCTCACTCGTAAGCCTGTGATCTACGCCGCTAACGTTGCTGAGCAGGATTTGGCCACTGGCAATGAATGGACAGCGGCAGTTCAGGAGATGGCAAAGCAGGAGGGGGCAGAGGTGGTGATTGTCTCTGCTCAAGTGGAGGCCGAGCTCGTGGATTTGCCCGAGGGCGATCGCGCCGAGTATCTGGCCAGTCTTGGGGTTCGTGAGGGGGGTCTGCGATCGCTCATTCGCTCAACCTATAAGCTGCTTGGCCTACAAACCTTCTTTACCACAGGACCTAAGGAAACCCGAGCATGGACAATTCCAGCGGGTACCAAAGCGCCCCAAGCGGCGGGCGTCATTCACAGTGACTTTGAGCGGGGCTTTATTCGCGCCGAAACGGTGAGCTATGACGATTTAGTGGCCTGTCAATCCCTGACGGTGGCTAAGGAAAAAGGCCTAGTACGCAGTGAAGGCAAAGACTATGTTGTGCAGGAGGGGGATGTGATGCTCTTCCGCTTTAATGTTTAGCCCCCCCTGATTGGGATTGGATCACAAGCTTGTAGCTTATAACCTTATAACCTTTATAACCTTATAACAATGTTCCTACAATCGGATAAACCAAGGGGGGCACAATTAAGGCCATCGCCACCCCTACGGCTGCGATTGCACTGAGCAGAACCGCACCAGCGGCACAATCTTTGGCAATGCGAGCAAGCTCATGGTATTCTCTGCCGACGGTGAGATCCACAACGGCTTCCAAGGCCGTATTCACTAACTCTAGCCCGATAACCACGGCAATGGTTAGAACAATGACCGCCACTTCAACAGGGGGAAGTTTCAACAGGCCACTGAGGGCGATCGCACTCAGGCCAACTGCTGTGTGGATGCGAAAATTGCGCTGAGTTTGGAAAGCATAGACGACTCCCGCCCACGCATAACGGAAACTATTCAATAGGGAGGAGGCCACACGGTAGGAGCGCTGTCGCAGTAGGGTTGTCCCTGCTGCTTTCTCAGTATAGGTGGCCAGAACTTTTTGTGTCATAACGTTATCCATCACACCAAACATTCCCATCTAAGTATTGACGTTAGATGTCATACACCTTGAAGAAGAAATTTTAAGAAATTTGGTTGTTAATGCCTCCCATTTAAGCACATGCTTTTCAATTTCGTTCCTAGCCAACAGAGCATTTACGGAACATTGGGGGTATAAGACCCACGGCTTCGAGGCACTCGGCCTGCTGAGCTAACATCCGTGCCAGTTGAGCTTCATCGGGGTGATCCCAGCCTAGGAGGTGGAGGAGGCCATGGCAGGCCAGCCAGGTGATCTCTATAGATAGAGTGTGCCCACTTTCTGTGGCTTGCTGACAAGCGGTGTCCCCAGAAATAATAATGTCGCCCAGGTATTCAGGTTCCTCTAGGGACAGCGGCAGGGCGTCATCGCGGGTGGCAAAGGCAAGCACGTCCGTAGGGATGTCGCGATCGCGATACCGGCAGTTAAGGACTTGAATCTCGGCATCGGTTGTCAAACGCAGGGTCAGCTCATACTCTTTGCCTGCATTTGGTTCCACCATGGCAATCCATGTGTGAAACCACGCTGACCAAGGGAGTGGTGCCACCTCAGCGCTCAGGGAAGGATGGTGCAGTTCTAGATAGACGGTAACCGGCATTGTTTTTTTCTTTGTTTTCACCAACTCCCTAACGGGTGAGGTAGGATAAGCCCACCAACAGCGCCAACAGACCGATAGTAGTGAGGGCAAAATGGGTCAGGGATTTACGTCCCTTACGCACCATGTTCCGCATGGCCAGTTTGACATAACTAGGCTGCGCGGTAGGGGAAGACGTGGGTTTGGGGGACTGGCTCATGGGATTTCACTGCTATCGGCAATCTTTATGAATTTTAACAAAGGGGGCTTGACTTTAGTAGCGCGATCGCGGGTGATGATTGGCCACCGCTTGTACCAGCCCCAAACCAATATAGGTTGCCAAAAGGGCAGAACGGCCATAGCTGAGGAACGGCAAGGGAATACCTGTCACCGGAAATAGGTTCATTGTCATGCCGATATTGACCACCGCTTGGAACATCAACATAGCAAAAAGGCCGATCGCCAGCAGCGAGCCGAAATCATCACGGGCACTATTGGCAATTTGCAATAGCCGCAGCCCAATGAACCAAAACAGTCCTAAAACTAGCAAGCCACCCCAAAAGCCTAATTCCTCACCGATGGCAGAAAAAATAAAGTCCGTGTGCTGCTCAGGGATAAATCCCAATTGCGTCTGCGTCCCCTGAAACAGCCCTCGCCCCCACAGGCCACCCGCGCCAATGGCAATGCGGGATTGGATCAGATGATAGCCCGCCCCCAATGGATCTTTGTCCGGATCCAAGAACATTAAGAGGCGATCTTTTTGGTAGTCCTTGAGAACGCTCCACAGCAATCGCCCCAGCCCTGCCCCCGAAAGATTCAGAACAATGCCGCCGATCGCCCCAATCCAACCAAGGGGAAGATTTTGCCATGCCACAACCCCCATCCCCAATGTCCACAGGAACCACAGCACAAGATTTAGTTCATAGGGCAGCGGTAGGGCAAAGAGAATGGCTGCCACCAAAGGGGAGAGCATCAGCACAATCCAACCCAAACGGGCGTTGGCCCAGTAGAGCATCCCCAAGGTGATGGCAGCAAAGACCAGGGAAGTACCCAGATCGGGTTCCGATAAAATCAATCCCAGGGGCAAGGCCGTTGCCGCAAACACCCGTAGAATGCCACTGAGGCCATTGGCAGGAACCCGCTGCAGGAGGGCAGCCTGGGTGAGGATGATCGAGATTTTGGCAAATTCAGAAGGCTGGAGGTTAAAGCCAGCAATGGGCAGCCAGCTCTGGGCACCGTTAGCTTCAACGCCAAATAGGCTCACAGCCAGTAGGAGGAGACAACTGATGCCATAAACCCACCAGTGGACTGAGATAAAGACCGAGGTCGGCACCCGTGCCAGTAGGAAAAGCAAAATTGTACCCACGCCCGCGATTGCCAGATGTTGGAAGCCATCCTTTTCGCCAATGTGCAGCTCAGCACTGTGAATGGCCACTGCCCCTAACAGCGTAATCAACCATACTGCAATTAAAAGTAGCCAATCCATCCCCCGCCAAGGGTAGAGCCAAGCAGACCAGCGGCGTTGCCATAGCCGAGTTGTCCAAAACATCGCCAGATATCCTTCGTTCGCACTAGGCTGGAACAGTGGTGGTTTGATTAAGACTCTCATTCTAGCTTGAGTGGAACTATGCTTCGGTGGCAACCGCATTGGTCAAGGCTTTATAGCCAGAGATAGGGCATACTGAGGGTGAAGCACGCGAAAAGAGCCACCCCTGCTGATATGAGCCTTCCTGCGCCGACTTTGGCTGAATTGCCCCTCCATCCCTATATTGATGGTTCAGGTCGTGTGGCCCCTGATCTCAAGGGAGCGATCGGTCTCTATGCCATTTTTGATGCTGCCGGCAGGGTGCAGTATATTGGCTATTCTCGGGATATACGACTGAGTTTGCTACAACACCTTGTGCGCTGTCCTCAAGGGTGTAGTGGCTATAAGGCGATCGCCATTGAACGTCCCGATCGCCCGTGGCTAGAAACCGTGAAACAGCAGTGGCTAGCGGAATTGGGAACTGTGCCCTTAGGCAACGAGCGCGATCGCCCCCAGTGGGAAAATGCCATTGATGTCAAGGAGCAAATGACCGAGGCCGAACGCGCTGCATGGGCCAGTGCCGACTCACTCACTCAACCAAAGCTGCTGAAACAGGTGGCGCGGCGAGTTGAAGCAGCGATTCTCGAACAGCTACGGCAGCGATCGCTACAGGAGCCGCTGGTCTTTAACGCCAAACTAAAGGAAAGTGGACGGCTGGATCTCAAATGACGACCTCTCCCCCTCTGACCTCTAGCCAAATCTGGCAGATCAATCAACTCCTGCGCCAAGCGGGGCAACGGGCACGGCAACTGGCACAGCAACCCTTTGATGTCATTGAAAAGGGACAGCAAGACTTTGCCACCAGTATTGATCGCTTCTTGGATCGGCTGCTAAGTCAGAAATTTCGTGCTTGGTTTCCTGAAGATGGCATCATCAGTGAGGAAAATGCCGACTCCCCAGCAGTTTTTCAGGAACCGAAAAATCGCTACTGGCTGATTGATCCCCTTGATGGTACTGATGATCTAATTCACCATCGCCAAGGCTATGCCCTAATGGTGGGTTTGCTAGAGCACTACAGTCCAGTGGCAGGTTGGATCTATGCCCCCAATCTGGACCATCTCTACTACGGCGGTAAAGACTGGGGACTCTTTCAAATGAGCAGCGGTGGGCCACCTGTCCCCCTATTACCCGTTTGTCCACCTTCCCCTAATGCCGACCATTGCCCGATAATGATTGGCTATCGCGACTACCGTACCTACGGCGATGCAATTCATCGGGTGTTGCCCCAAGTGGAATTTCGCTTTCTGGGCAGTTTTGGCCTCAAGGTGATTGAAGTAATTTTGGGACGGGCGGGACTCTACCTCTACTTAAATCAGCGGGTTAAGCTCTGGGATACCACAGCCCCCTTAGCTTTGGCAACAGCGGCAGGTTTGGTGTGCACCGACTTGCAGGGAAATCCCTTGCGTTTTGATGCCACAGGTTTACAGGAACAAACCCTGGCCCATCAGCAACCCATTCTCATTGGCTGGCCAGAGTATATCGCTGCTTTGCGATCGCCCCTCATTGAAGCAATTTCGACGGTTGGACCGCCTAGACATGCCTAAAAAAATAATGGCGGCAGTTCCCTTAAGAGGGTCACCGGCGCTGCCACTGCTGCAAGAGCCACCGCCCTAAACGAATCAGCTGTTCTTCAATCCAGAGAAACAGGCGATCGCACCACAGCAGTAGCCGTTCAAACCAGTGGAGTTCATAGCCAATGAGGGCAGCATCCACATCAAGAATCAACTGCTCTGGATTCGGATCGACACTGGTGGCCGCAGTTTCCGAGGGCGATGAAGGAGTGAATGGCGCCGCGGTGCTCCCTAAACTGAGCAGGGTGTCCACGGGAGAAAAGACTGGCAAAGGATCCGTAGCTGCCAATAGGGGTGAATTCGCGGTTGCTACGGCAGGGAGTTGGAATCCTCCTAGCCAGTAGGAGAGTTGAGTCAGCCAGTCTTGGAAGGGGAGCTTGAAGGGATGAAGATGGCGTTCAATCCAAGCTAGGGCTTGCGCCTGTTGGGCAGGGCTGAGGATGTACAGGATAGTGTTATCGGTGCCAATGAGCACCATCTGCTGTGTTTCTAAGAGAGTAGCAATCCCCTGTACCCGCACTTGGGAAAGCGTGTTCTTGCGACCAGAGGGGAGGCGCGATCGCAACCAGCGGACAGCAGCGGCCAAGGGAGATGCTGAGGGTAGGACTAAATCCTCTTCACGGTTACCTGTTAACTGAAGTTGCCCCAGAAAGGTTGCCACCAAACAGGACGGTGGGTTAGAGTCTGCTTTGAGGGATCGCTCCCACCAACGCCAGAACCAGTGATGTCGTCGCCGATACCACTGCCGAACATGCTGATAGTACACTGCCAAGGCGTAGGCAATGTGTTGCTCAATTTGCTGCTGTTCTGTGGGGGTGAAGATTTTCAAGGGGCGGGCAGCCTCATCCACAAGCAAGAGGGATTTTGCGGCGCGATCGCAGGCAAGGTAAACAGGTGGCCGCTGTGCCAAGGGTGCGGCCGCTGAGGGTAATGTCTTGGGTGGGGGTTGAAACCAGCGTTGCCAAGGAGCCATCCAGCGCTGCCACCAAGTTAAGGGGCGAGCAATGGGGGCGATCGCCACTACCCAAGATTGCTCCTCTCCTGGTGTGAGGGACAAAGCAGACATGACGGTCAACAGGGCTTCATCGGCAGGGGGTGTCGCTGTCGGTTTCGGCAGGAGGCGTTGATGCATTTGGGAAACCGTGCCCAACAGTTGGGGAACTCGCCGCTGCCAAAATTGTGCCAGAATTGAGCCAATGACCTGAAGTGTGCCACTGAGGGTGCTTTCAATCTGCCATTGTTGGCGCTGCCACCGTTGCTGCCAACGTTGCCATTGCTGTCGCCAAAAGCTAAAGAAGCGACTCTGATAGGAAACTGCCATAGCGGCTTTGTAGGTAGAGGAATATAAAGCTAGATTACTGTTCTGGTACTATAAATGCTTACTGTATGATTACTGTCAATACTGATCCCGTTTACCCCGCAATCGCGTAAAGGCCTGTAAAGGTGTGGTTGCCCCCACGGCCATCTGAATGGTCCTGACTTCGCAGCGCAAAAAGGGATTTGTCGCCTTTTCAAGGCCAATCGTACTGGGAATCGTGGCTTGCCCTTGGGCGCGATCGCGACAAACTTGGGCATAGCGCTCTTGCAGGGTAGGGTTATCCGCTTCGACGGTCAGGGCAAAGCTAAGGTTCTTTTGGGTATATTCGTGGGCGCACCAGACCCGCGTCTCCTCCGGTAGCTGCCGCAGTTGATTCAATGAGTCCAACATCTGGGCTGGGGTTCCCTCAAAAAGACGCCCACAACCGCCGCCAAAAAGCGTATCACCGCAAAATAGATCGCCCGTTGTCGGCGCATAGTAGGCAATGTGACCGCGGGTATGGCCGGGAACAAAGAGGACGTCAAAATAAGTTTGGCCAAAGGGAACGCGATCGCCCGCCTTCAGGAAGACGGTTTGCTCTGGAATGCGGCCTTGATCTTGGCGGCTGCCGTAGACTGCGATATCCGGGAAGCGCGATCGCAGGGCACGATTGGCACCCACATGATCCCAATGGTGGTGGGTATTGAAAATTGCCCTTAGTGTTGCCCCCAATTCCGCTAATTTGGCAAGGACGGGTTCTGGCTCTGCTGGATCCACCACTGCCGCTGTCCCCGTTTGCGGATCATAGAGCAAAAAAATGTAATTATCCGTAAGGGCATTGAGGCGATAAATCACCATGGCCGTTGTTCCTGCACCCAGCGTCGCCAATTCTTCTGTGCCGCTACCTCATCCATTTTGGCCTCTGCCAAGAAGCGATAAAGAGACTCTTTGGGCATCCATAGAAATAAAAAATAAAGGGGAGCGATCGATTCCATCCCGCAACTGGACGATTTGCCATCTCCCACCATTGTACCGCCATAACTCTGGTACCCCCAAGGCTGCATACAGGCGGTTCTTATCATTCAACATCAGTGTGGGTATCAGTGTGGGTCATGTCCACCGCAATGACCCAATCGGGGGGTGGAGGAATACTCAGATCAATCCTGCAGCCAACCATCCGTGGTTGAGGGTGGATCTAACAGTCATTATCTGGCTCTGCGATCGCCACAGGGTTGTTGAGCGCAGCGATCGCAGCCGCAGCCCTGTTTTCCCAACCAGAATGCGCCAAAATAGACCAATCAACTCACTGGCAAACCCATAGGTGGGGCTTCAAGGGTGCCACGCCCTGCTGCTAAGGGAGGCCCTAGAGGCTAACAGGCCGTTTGCCCGTGGTGGCGGTTAGGGTTGTCGTTGGGCCAGATCAAAAATCTGCTCTATTATCTGATTATCTAAAACTCTCTATGGCTTTGGTATCAGCTTCCTGCCCGTAGCACACAAATCAATCAGTTCACAGCTTTCGCACTGGGGTTGACGGGCTTGGCAAACTGCACGGCCATGGTAAATCAAGCGAATTGACCAGTTTTCCCAATCGGGCTGGGGGATCAGACGCATTAAGTCCCGCTCAATTTTCACAGGATCGGTTTCTTGGGTAAGCCCCAGCCGCCGGCTCAAGCGCTTGACATGGGTATCCACGGTGACTCCGCCTAAAATGCCATAACCGTGGGCAAGAACCACATTGGCCGTTTTACGAGCGACTCCCGGCAGGGAAAGCAAATCTTCCATTACCTTGGGCACTTGACCCCCATAGACCTCGACAATGCGGCGACAGGCACCTTGAATATGGCGAGCTTTGTTGCGATAGAAACCAGTGGACTTGATGTATTGTTCCAACTCTGCCAGGTCGGCTGCTGCAAAGTCTTTGGCATGGCGATAGCGGGCAAACAGTGCCGGCGTGACTTGATTCACCCGCTCATCGGTGCACTGGGCAGAGAGAATCGTGGCCACCAACAGTTGCAGCGGATTTTCAAAGTTGAGGCTACAGGTAGCATCGGGATAGAGGCGCTTAAGGCGGGTGAGAATTTCCAGTGCCCGTTGTTGCTTGGCGCAGAGGCGACGGGTAATAGCCATAGGTAAACTTAGTAAACTTAAAAGAGTTGCTGCACCCAGCCCAAGCCTGTGAGGTTTACGGTGTCCCGCACAATCAGGAACATTCCCAATCCAAGGAGTAGAACCAGCCCTGTTTGCATCACCCCCTCTTGGATGCGATTAGGTAAGGGACGACCCCGCAGCGCTTCTACTACTAGGAAGAGCAGTTGACCCCCATCTAGGGCTGGAAAGGGCAGAATGTTGATAATCGCAAGGTTAATACTGATCAAAGCGGTAAAGGTAAAGAGCTGTTCAGCGTTTGAGCGGGCAATATCTGCCCCCATTGCAACGATCGCCACCGGCCCAGAGACCTGTTGAGCCGCTTGATCAAAATGCTGGAAAAGTTCCCGAAAGCCATCTAGGGTTAGGACAATCACCCGCTGAAACTCCGCCGCCGCTGCCGTGATTAATTTAAGCGGGTTTAAGGTGTGTTCACGGTGAATGTCCGCATGGGGCGCCAGTTGAACGCCAATCCGAGCTTGACCCTCCTCACTGACCTCGGGGGTGACGGTAATCTCTTGGATGTGCCCTTGACGTTGAATCGTCAGTGTCAGGGGTTGCTGCGGATGCTGCTGAATAGCTCGCATTAGGTTTGGCAAGCTATTGGCATCGGCACCCAAGGGTTGGCCATCCACAGCTAAAACTAAGTCCCCCGGCTGAATGCCCGCTTTGGTGGCCACAAGGCTACTTTCAGGAACAAGGGCAGGAATGAGCACACCCTCGTGGTACGTGGCTTGACTAATGCCCATGACCCCCACCTGCACCAGCAGTAGCAAATAGGCAAAGACCAAATTGGCAATCACCCCGGCGCTGATGACAATGGCGCGATCCAAAATCGGACGATTGCTTAGGAGATTGGGATCGTTAGCGGGAACGCCGCTATTGGGGTCATCGTCTGGAAAACCCACGTAGCCCCCCAAAGGAATCAGGCGCAGGGCGTACTCAGTCTCTTTGCCCTGAACTTTCCAGAGGAGAGGGCCAAAACCAATGGAAAAGCGGTTGACATGAATGCCTTGGCTGCGGGCAGCGATGAAGTGCCCCCACTCATGGACAAAAATCAAGATTCCCAAGATGGCGATCGCCACCACGACTGCAACCATGGACATAGATTCAACCCAGTGCTACGCTGCGAACTGTTAACTTTCTCTTATTGTGGCACCGAACTTCCCCCTGGATCGGTGATCTCTCCCCAGACCCCTGCATATTTTCCCAAACTTGTGCGATATATTGCAAAAATGCAACAAAGTGGGATGATAAGTAATTATTCTTAGTGGATACTCCTCGGAGAGACCCATACAAACGCGCTATTTGAGACTTCGACGTTAAAGGGAATTTTCTACAATGTCTTTATTTGATTGGTTTGCAAATCGCCGTAAAGAAACCGCGTTGACACCCATGCAGCCAGAGCGAGAGATCGCCGACGGTCTCTGGACAAAGTGCGAAGCCTGTGGCGTCATGATCTACAGCAAGGATCTGCATAGCCATCAACTGGTGTGTCCAGAGTGTGGCCATCACCATCGCGTCAGCAGCAGTGAGCGTATCCAGCAACTGATTGATCCCCACACATGGCGCCCCCTAGATGAAAATTTGGTCAGTTGTGACCCCCTGCAATTTAAGGATCGCAAGCCCTATAGCGATCGCCTGCGGGAATATCAGGAGAAAACAGGGCTTAAGGATGCCGTACAAACTGGCCTGGGCCAACTCGAAGGTCTGCCGGTTGCCTTGGGGGTGATGGACTTTGCCTTCATGGGCGGTAGTATGGGCAGCGTCGTTGGTGAAAAAATCACTCGCCTAATTGAGCGAGCCACTTGGGAGCATATTCCCTTGGTGATTGTCTGTGCTTCTGGGGGGGCGCGCATGCAAGAAGGAATGCTCAGCTTGATGCAAATGGCCAAAACTGCTGCTGCCCTTGAGCGTCATCGCAGTGCTGGTCTGCTTTATATCCCCGTCTTGACCCATCCCACTGCTGGGGGCGTGACCGCTAGCTTCGCGATGTTGGGGGATATTATTATTGCCGAGCCGAAGGCAACAATTGCCTTTGCCGGACGGCGGGTCATTGAGCAAACGCTGCGGGAAAAACTCCCCGACGACTTCCAAACCGCCGAATTTGTCCAGAAATGTGGCTTTGTTGATGTGATTGTGCCGCGCACCCAACTGAAGTCAACCTTGGCCCGGTTAATCCGTTTGCATCAACCCGTGGCAAGTCGCGTGTCCTCAACCGTATTGCCAAAATCATTCCCCTTGATGGCAATGGCTGAAGAATCGTCATAAAAAACAGCAGCAAGACGCAGAAAAAGCCTGTCCTAGGGCGATGGTTATACAATAGGGGATACCCCTCGCAAGGGGTAATCGTCGCTGTGCTGTCTTTGCTGGCTCACTGCTCTAATGCCTACCGCTCAAACTGATCAAAACCTCAAACTTTGGTGGGGTGTGCTTTATCCTGCCTATCCTGATCACCCTATTTTGGCTGCCCCCAACCGCACTTCTGAGGGAACTGTGTTTGAGCAAGATACCCGTCCCCCTAGTGCTGCTGCGTTTTTTGATCCACAGCAGCGCTACCAACGCTGGGATTACCGCTACGCCTGTGATTTGCCCCAACTAGTGCAAGATCTACGGCCTGAGGAACCAACGCTCTTAGAAACCCTCCGCGAAACGGCTCAGGACTGGGCACAGGGGCTAAATATTCTGGACCCTGGTGTGGTCATTCCCCATTTGCAAGCTCAATACCCTGACCTCAGTGCGGTGGCGATCGCCTACCTTGCCCTACACCTTGTCTATCCCGAAACCATTCCAGCCATTCACGATGCGTGGCTAGATACCGTTTCCCCAAGCAACTTACCGGTCAACTACTGCCATGGCCTTATTCTCGACTACAATCACACTGCGCGCCCTCTGCAAGATGTTTGGCAAGACGACAACATTGCCGATGAGCAGATTTTCCAGTACCTAGAGGACATGGTTGACCTCTGGAAAACTTTAGAACCGTGGCATTGCCATTATTCCTTGCTGACAGTCAGAAACTTAGCCGTCAACCCAGACGATCAATTGTGGCTGCATCAACTGGACTTCACTTTGCCCTTAGGGGAAACTTTTGAGCGACCCACGCCGCCCCCTAGCCTCGTTAGCATCTGGCAAGAGTTATTTGCCCATGCCTCTAGTCGCCGCCAAGCCCTTTTCATGCCCCTGTTGGTCTCTTTGAGTACGGCTCCGCTGGAGAAAATCTCAGAAATTCAGATGTTGCTTGACTCCCTTGCCTCCACCTTGCGCAGTGAACCCGTGTCTGAGGCGGAGACAGGCGAAAGTACGGTCGATCTAATAGAGAAACTGCCAGACATCACCCTCTCACCAGAATCAGCAGAAGAGGATCACACCGCTATTGAGGATGCACCAACTGCCCTCCTACCACGACAACTGGTTCAAGTGGACGTTGCTGCCCACACTGATCCTGGGCGCGATCGCCACCACAACGAGGATTTCTATCTCATCAATCATCGGCAGCAGATGCGCATAACCCCCAACGGTCAACAACTAGAGGTTCAAGGGGTTTATGTTCTCTGTGATGGCATGGGCGGTCACGCCGAAGGAGAAGTCGCTAGCTCCTTAGCCACTAAAACCGTTCATGAATACTTCGAGCAGACTTGGCCGTGGCAGGGAGAACTTCCGAGTGCCGACGAGGTACGCAACGCCATTTACCGTGCCAACGAGGTCATTTTTGCCACCAATGATCAAAAAGCAAAAACGGGCAGTGGTCGCATGGGTACAACACTTGTCATGGCCCTGCTTCATAATTACCATCTCCGCCTTGGTCATGTCGGCGACAGTCGTATCTACCGCTTCACCAAACGCCAAGGACTGCAACAACTAACCACAGATCATGAAGTCGGTCAACGTCTGATTCAACAGGGAGTTGAGCCCGAAATTGCCTATGGCCGGCCCGACGCCTATCAACTCACCCAAGCCCTAGGGCCACGCAATAATGAAGCTATTACTCCTGAGATCATAGACTTAGAGATCTTGGAAGACACCCTAATTCTGCTTTGTTCGGATGGCCTCTCGGATAATCGCTGCCTTGAAACTCACATTATCAGTCATTTGCTACCTATGCTGGACTTTAGTCTGCCGCTCCAGCAGTCCCTTCATCAACTCATCAATCTGGGGAATCAAGTGAATGGTCATGATAACCTGAGCGCGATCGCTATCCGCTTCAAATTGCGCTCCGTTCTCAGCACTCTATTTTAGACTTCTTCTTTAGACTTCTTCCGCAGGGCAGACTTTACTCGGTGATACAATCGCCCATCAATACCCCAGGCTTGTAGTGCCAAGCAGCCTCACAGGCCAACTACCTATCAAGTCACCCCACATCGTATCCAAAACCAATTTGGGCAGCTTAGTTTTCACCATCTCTTTTGTAACATTGTATCCAGTATAAATATTAGTTTTTTCTTTAGTTTTTTCTAGGAGAAATGCTCTATGGCCTTCCGGGTCTTGGTACGGGTATGGTTCCTTACC
>NZ_JACOMP010000099.1:0-7220 GCF_014466085.1 Thermosynechococcus sp. OHK43 | reverse complement strand
ATAATAATCTATCTAGTTCCTATCTAGCAGGGTAATAATTTTACTGTGGATATCACTTTTGCGTTTATAGACTAGTAAATAAAATTTAATATTTTTTTCATTTTTCAATTCCTATGAAAAAGGCTGTGCATTATGGCTATTTCGAAAGAGAGTGAGATATTGCAAAGAGAGATAGATTACCCTTGAAGCGTCCTCAATATCCTTAAAGAACAGGAGCTATAGACTGAATTTAGGAGATCAGGTTGTCTCCTATGTCAAGTAAGGTGGCAAAGATGAGGTGAGTTGCAATTATTGTGCCGCCCAATTTCTCATTCTTTATTGGAATAGCTATAACTTTCGCAGTGTCGGGAGTGTGCCATACTGATCAAAAGAGCTGTGCTACGATCCAAATCTTCAAGCAGTGAAAAAGCGAGTGACATTGACATTTCCCCGGCGGACGATTCAAATGCCCGTCACCTATCGCTTAGCCAAGGACTTTAATATCGCCGCCAATATCATCCGTGCCCAAGTGGCACCTAACCAAGTGGGCAAACTGGTTCTAGAATTGGCTGGAGACATTGACCAAATGGAGGCCGCCCTCGAATGGTTGCGGCAGCAGAATATTGAGGTGTCCCTTGCCAGTCGTGAAATTGTGATTGATGAGCAGGCCTGTGTCCACTGTGGGCTCTGTACAGGGGTATGCCCCACTCAGGCGCTGACGCTCCATCCAGAAACGTTTCAACTCCAATTTACCCGCTCCCGTTGCATTGTCTGTGAGCAATGTGTTGCCGCCTGTCCGATGGAGGCGATTCACACAAACTTTTGATTGAGATTAGGGCTCTAGGGTAACCTCTTCATCAATCGCAGATAGGTGGCCTTGCCAGCCAATGCTCTTGAGTTCAACCGCATCTTCTGGAGGGGAGTAGGCCTGCCAAACCCACAACCCCGAGGCACTGGGACGAAAGCTTTCCCATTGCTGTTGGCGGCTATGAACCAGTACATATTCCTCAAGGCTCTCAAGGCTTTGATAGTCAATGAACTTATCGCCGCGATCAAAGGCCTCTGTTGAGGGAGAGAGCAGCTCAATCACCAAGCAAGGGAAGGATTTATAGAGCAGTGTTTGCCGATCCCGTGGATCACAGGTCACAAGTAGATCTGAATCTGGATATCTGGATAGTAAAAGCAGTTGCGCTCTTCTAGGCGCACTTTCATATCTGAAATGTAAAGACGAGAACCCCGTTGCCGCACAGGGGGGTGTAGAAGGGTGGCCAAATTCAAGGCCGGGGTGAGGTGGGCATCAGTAGCTCTTGCCATTGCATACACTTGGCCGTTGCTGTAGTCGTGCTTAGCCCCATTTTGGGTTTCCCATTATCAATAATCTTCAGGACTCAGTGGCGGCGAAGGTTGCGTGCTCATTGGCACTTTGGAATAGTCAGCGGTTATCTCGCTACTATTGAACTTATTGATCCTAGGGTACGAGGAAAATCATGGCCCAAGAACATGGATATTGGGTACTAGCGACGCTGGCGGGCATGGTGTTCCTGATTACCCCAGCCAGGGGAGGGCCTGCGGTTGTACTGCCAGAAAGTTTTTATCGGGCGATCGCCAACCAAGACTGGGCGACAGCGGTGCAAATTCTCGATCAGGTCATTCGTGCCCATCCCCAACAGGCCCAAGCCCTTGGTAGCTATCGTCAAGAATTGCTGCGATTGCAACAACTGCCCCCAACCCCTGCTCCGTCAATGGCAACGGTGATCACTCAGCCCAGGGGTATTATACCGATTCTGCGGCGGCAAGAGGGGATTCCCGTTATTCAAGTTACGTTTAACCAACGACTGCAGTTTGAGATGCTGGTGGACTCAGGAGCCAGCATGACAGTGATTACGCGATCGATGGCACGGGCTTTGGGCATTACCCCAGCTCAAGTGGTGGATAATCGCGTGTTTTATACTGCCAATGGTCAAGTGGTGCTGCCAGTTGTCTATGTCCAATCCATAAGTGTCGGTGGCGTCCATCGTAAGCAATTGCCCGTTGCCGTGGCTGGGCCTGAAATGAGGATTGGGCTTTTGGGGCAGGATTTTCTCCAGCACTTTGATGTCAGTTTGCGGCAAGATCATATTCAGTTGCAGCGTCGTCCATAGGAAATGCCCATTCTTGCCCAAGCGGTCTTAGCGAGCCACAATGCTGGCAAAGTCAAGGAGTTTCAAGGCTGGTTACAGCCGTGGATTGGGGAGTTGCTAGCCCTGCCAGTCACCATTGAGATTGCTGAAACTGCGGATTCCTTTGTGGGCAACGCCTGTTTGAAGGCCGCTACTGCCGCCAAGCAAATGGGACAGTGGGCGATCGCCGACGATTCGGGGCTAGCAGTTCATGCTCTTCAGGGGGCACCGGGAATCTATTCGGCTCGCTATGGTGCGACGGATGCTGAGCGCATTGAGCGGCTATTGCGGGAAATGGCCGACGTGAGCGATCGCGCCGCTGAATTTATTTGTGTCATTGCCCTCGCCCGTCCCGATGGCACGATTGCCGTTACAACCGAGGGACGGTGTGCAGGCGAGATTTTAACCGCTCCCCGGGGTCAGGGGGGGTTTGGCTACGATCCTGTCTTTTGGGTACCCAGTCAGCAGCGTACCTTTGCCGAGATGAGTCCCGTCGAAAAGCAACAAGTTAGTCATCGCGGTCAGGCTCTGCAGCGGCTGCGGGAGTATTTCCAGACCTTCAATCCGTAGATTTACGGTTGTTGCCAGGAAGTTTTTTGTCCTAGACTGACATCGGTAATGTTCCTAAGCTAACCTGTGGCCACTATGCAGGAATGGGTCTAGTGTCCCAGAGTTGCATTAAGCAATGCCCTTCATAGAAAGAGACTCATAGGGAATATAATAAAAACAAAGGGATAGGGTCCCTTGGCCCAGTGGCTAGCAGGCTTCTTGCCGTGATTCAAAGCAAAAACTATGGGCGATCGCGAATTAATAGACCAATTTATTAAAGACTTGATTCAGAAAAATTCGCGAATGCTCTCGAATCGGCACCTGCGTGTAGAAACAACATTTGATGAAGTTCAGCTCATTTCCTACAAAGATGGCATTGTTGCACGGGTGAAAACAGATGCCCCCACCCTTGCCATTGAGGTACGGGATGCATCCCCCTATCGACCTCTGATTCAAGAGGTAATGGTAGATTATGAAATCTTCCAAGTTGGCATAGCTCAAACCCCCGGATTTTTACGTTACGAACATCGCACTGTTCCCGAAGGCTATGTCATCCAATACACCGAAGCGGGAGTGCTGTGGAAAGACCGCTGGGCACGGGGTAAGCGACGCGGTGCTCTTACAGGAGGCAACTCCCTCGCCATGGATGCGATGATTCTTTATCGGGGCACCTGGTATCCTATTCAAAGCGCCAATGCTGCCAATGGCTTTGTTGCCATTCGTACCTTGGGGGGAGAAGCCACCTACAGCGCCTCGGACTTTCTTGTGTGGCTGAAAAAAGAGGAAAAAGATACTGCACAGAGTCACAGTCAGATCAGTGCCTACAAACGGGGAGAACGTATGGGAGAAATCGACAGTGAGCCCACCCAAATCCTCGAGGCCACGGAAATTATGGCTGCCAAGGCCAGTGGTACCCCATCCAGCCCAATCGGCTCCCCTGCTAGTGAACCAGAGGAAACAGAGGAGGCCGTTATTTTGCCTGCAGCGCCACAGGTACCTGCTGCGGCAGCAACGGCTTCAGCGTCCTCTGAGCCTGCACAACCAGTTGAAGCTAGCCAAGGATATGCAGGGGCAAACTACGAGCAATCCGTCGGCTATCCCCATTCCAACTACGACTATTCCCAAGGATATGCAGGGGCAAACTATGAGCACTCCGTCGGCTATCCCCACCCCAACTACGACTATTCCCAAGGATACGCAGGAGCAAACTATGAGCACTCCGTCGGCTATCCCCATCCCAGTTATGGCCCGCCCTACTCACCCCAAGCCTACCAGCACATTGATCCCAACACTCAGATGGCGCTGACGTATCTCCAATCCAGCTTGGCCTATCTGCTGCAAGTTGAGCCCAAAAATGCCAATATTCATGCCGCAATTCGGTCAACCAGTATGGCAATTCAAAATCTCCTCACCCTTCTTAATGGTTAGCTTAATGGTTAGCGGCTCTCGGCAAGGGGATGCAAGCGAAAAATACTCTGAAGGAGTGCCCAAGCGGTTTTAATTTCAGGAACACGCACCTCATTCCATTGACCTGGTTGACAGTAGAGATAGTTAATCAGGTGCCGTTGTTGTGCAATAGACAAGGAGAGAAATTGGAGACCAATTTCTAGGACTAGGCTCTTGCTGCCTAGGTTCGCAGTTCTTGACCAACGCACTTGGACCGGTAAGCGTAGGCTGATTAGGGGGCTAGGCGCAAGAAAGTGCAATTCACCCACTGACTGAGGGAACGATTCTGGAGGAAAACGGTTGAGGCGTATCCGTACCCCTTCTTCGGAAATATCAACCGTTTGCCCACGGTAGCGATCGCCCCCAACAATCAATTCACAGGGCTCAGAGCGCAGGAAACGCGGATGGCGCCGCTGGGGCACATCGATAGCCACTAGGGTACAGATAAGAATTAACGCCAGATTATAACTGCAC
The DNA here is from genome assembly GCF_014466085.1 of Thermosynechococcus sp. OHK43. NCBI lineage: Bacteria > Bacillati > Cyanobacteriota > Cyanophyceae > Acaryochloridales > Thermosynechococcaceae > Thermosynechococcus > Thermosynechococcus sp. OHK43. Next base: position 2,613 of record NZ_JACOMP010000099.1, on the reverse strand, counting down.
CAGAACATGTTAATTGCCAAACTATCTGGATTGACCTGTGTTTCTTGCAAGGGAGAACTGCGCCAGATGAGACCAAGGATGACTAAAACCGCAATCACCAGCAAAGGTCGCACCAAAGGCCAATTAATATGGATACGGTGGGGATCAACGATACCTTTGGGCGTTACCTTAAAAGGCTTGCCCTTGGGACTGATGAAGGTACGAATCACCGTGATCGCCATGGGAAAGGCAATCATTGTTTCATAGACATCAGACCAAAAGGCAGAGCGGCGACCCTCCGTGAGCCATGAAAAGGCCATGATATTCCCCAAGTAGTAGGGACAATAAAAGTAGAGAATCTCGTTCACTGTGGCCCGCAAAGGGGCGAGTCCAAAGAGTAAAAAGGCCAAGGGTGCCAAAAGAGAAATGACCCGGGGAATGGACAGCAGCCAATACAATACACCAAGGCTATGGTAAAAACGCTGAATCAAATTGAGGTTAGGAATGGTAAAAAAGTTCTGCTTGAGAAAAAGCATTTGCAGTGTACCTTGACCCCACCGCAATCGCTGGTTAATGTAGGCACTAATAGTTTCCGGCGACATTCCCGCTGAGAGCGCCTCATTCAGATACTTGATCTGATAACCACGCCCCTGCAAGTACAGAGAAGTCAGGTAGTCTTCGGTGATGCTATCGGTGGGAATGCCCCCAATCTCATCGAGGGCACTGCGGCGAATCACAAAACAGGTGCCACAGCATACCACGGCGTTGAAGAAGTCACGGCTGGGTTGAATAAAGCGAAAGAATAGCGTCTGCTCGTTGTTGACAATTCCCTCTAGGCCAAGATTTACAGTGACCGGATCCTCATTGAAAAAATGCTGCGGCGTCTGCACCATGGCGGTCTTGGAATCTTGGAAAAAGCCCACAGTGCGGGTGAGGAAGTTCCGCGTCGGCATGAAGTCGGCATCAAAGACAGCAATGAGTTCCCCCGTGAGCGTGGGCAGAGCATGGTTAATGTTCCCTGCTTTGGCATGGCGGTTGTCGGGGCGATCGCGATATTCACAGCCCAGTTCTGCAGCAAGGGCGCGCACCGCTGGGCGACGGGTATCATCCAGCAGGTAAATGCGCTTGTGGGGGTAGTCCATGGCTTGGCAGGCAATCACGGAGCGGCGCAAAATCTCTACGCCTTCGTTGTAGGTGGGTAAAATGACATCCACCCAGGGCAGATACTCACTGCGAATCACTGCTTGACTCAGGCGATCGGCTTCGGGGGTGCGGTTTTTGGAAAAGATAGACAGCACAAAGAAGCAAATCGTGTTGATCAGGGTCAGCAACTCAGCCGCAAATAGAAGAATTGAGACTGTGCCATTGAGGGGATCATCCAAGTTCAGGCTATTGAAAAAGCGCCAGAGAATATAGCGCACCGCCAACAGGGCTAGCCCCAAACTGACAATCAGCCGTGACCAAAAAGTGGGTTGGGGGGAGAGTTCCTTGAGTAAAAATGTGATGGCAAGCCAAACAAAGGCGGGCAACAGCAGGGCTTCAAGCGTAGTTCCTTGGGGTCGCATGATGGCCTGTCCCCCATGCCAAAAACTGACAAGATTCGGTAGTAAATCCCGCCAGTCCAGTTGCCAAAGCAATACTCCTAAGAGGGCTAGAATGCCTAGGAGCAAAAGCCAGCCATCGGTTTGCAACAACTTGAGGGGCATGGTTTAGCTTCTAAAGACCACTTCAACACTTTGACCGACACCGCAGAAACGTTCGGCGCTGAAGTCCTCCGGTAGGTTGTGGAGTTGAACGTCAACCGCCAGTTCGTTGCGCACCAGATCGGGAGGGGGCACGGCCACGTTTTCCCCCACTTCGACCTTACCAGGGCCACCACGAATCGCCCGCACAATGCCGCTAAGTCGGCGATCGCTCCCATCCAGCAAGCGCACAGTAGCCTCTTGACCCACCCGCAGACGAGGATTTTCTCGCTCGGCCACCAATGCCGTTGCCCAGACATCAGTGCAATCTAGAACTTTAACGATCGGATCACCCGCTGCTAGGGGAATACCCAACTCCCCTGTTTTGTGGATCACTGACCAGACAACTGCGGTCGTCGGTACTTTCACAGTCGCCAGGCGTTGCAGGGAGAGTTGCTGTTTAATATTGGCAATTTCACGGCGTAGCTCGGCAATGGTTGTGGCTACTGCCAACAGTTCAGCATCAATATCAACAACTTCAATTTGCAAATCAATGAGGCGGATTTGGGGAAAGCTAAAGGTACGCGCAGCATCCAGTTGCAGTCCTTGGCGAGCCGCTTGGAGAGCTGTTTGTTGGCGGCGCAGCTCGGCCTGTTTACTCTCAACAAATTTCGCCGCTTGCTTGGCACGGGAAACGGCTTCATCGGCGAGTTGGCGAGCCACAGCCCCTGCTTCCACTAAACTGGTATAGCGATCGGCTTCAATGCGGGCAATGGCCAGAGCTTCTTGGGCTTGGCGGAGTTCCCCTAGGGTGCGCTGCACCGCTTCTTGGGCAAAGCGGGTTTCAAGGATGTGTTGACTTTGCTGATAGCGCTCCAGTTGGGCAATCAAGGCCATGCGGCTGTTCCGTTTCTCTTGCAAACTGCGCTGCTGGGCAAGGGCAACACCGAGT
>NZ_JACOMP010000098.1:0-3502 GCF_014466085.1 Thermosynechococcus sp. OHK43 | reverse complement strand
TGCACCCAATGCGCGATCGCTCACCGCAGCAACAGATTTTGGAGGCGATTCAACAACTGAGCCAAGGCAGCCATAGTGTTGCCTTCGATGACATTGTGCACCGAGTGTCCTTGGACACGGGGGTAGTCATGGCAGAATTAATCCATCTAGAGCTGATGGGCTGCGTAGAGCAGCAGCCAGGGAATCGCTATCGCAGAATTGGCTGTTAAAACATTTGTTAAAACATTGAACTTGTCACTTGGAGGCTGCAATGACCAACTTCCAGAACCTACAACATCCTCGCGAAGCTCAAGATCGGTTAGTCCTCGAGCGTCTGCGGCAAGAGGGCATCAGTGATTACAACTTAGCGGAATTGGGGCGATTGCTGATTCGCTACGATGGCTTCCCCGGGGCCGAGACAAATAAGAAATTAATGGCGGAGCTGCTAGAAAAATGGCAACTGACGCAGGAAGAACTCTTTAAGCGTACCCGTGCCATCCACGCTCGCGGCGGCGTTTACAAGGTGGGCAGCAATAAACAGGAGGATTGGACTTAGATTGCTTTGCCGTAGAGGCGATCAAGGGTACGAAAGTCCTTTTCGACTGCTTGCCAAAGGCTACGGTTATCCGGATCTGCTTTTAGGGCTCGGTGCAAGTATTCCCGTGCCGCTTGGGGTTGGCGATCGCGAATGAGTTGCCGCGCCCAGCACTGATAGGTGACGGCTTGCCACTGCCGTACTTCTGCATCTTGGGGCAGTCGCCTGGCCAACCCTTCCACAAGGGAGATGGCACGTTGATAGCAGCGATATTTGAGGAATTCCTGAAGTTGGCGGTAGCTGGCGTGTTTCAGTTCAATGTCAAAGGCAGACAGAGGTGGCGGTGTTTGGGGCGGGCGAGTTTGCGGTTCTGATTTGACGGGGATAGGGCGGGCGGGCAGCACCCGCACTAGTTTTTCATAGGCCTGTTGGAGGAGAATAAACTTCTCATGGGCCGTGCGATCGCCGGGGTTGACATCGGGATGATAGCGTCGTGCTAGCCGGCGATAGGCGGATTTAACTTGGGCTAAGGACGCTCCCTGCGACAGCTCCAGAATGCGATAGCACTCGTCTAGATTCATTCGGCAGGACGCAACATGAGATTTGCATTGCATTGTCGGATCTTCACTTTAATTCTGCCATCATTCCCCTACGCTGGAATCAAGTGAAAGATGCGGAGTAGCTCCAACGTGCCGTCAGTACACATTTTAGGAACACGGATTGATGTCACTACTTACAGCCAAGCCTGTGATCTCGTGGCTGAATGGATTGGTCAAGGCCAGGGGGGCTATGTGGTGGCTGCCAATGTCCATGTGGTCATGACGGGGGTGTGGCGATCGCCCTTCCAGCGGGTGATCAATGGTGCCCAACTGGTGACTTCTGACGGCATGCCTTTGGTGTGGGGCCTACGGCTGTTGGGTTTTCCGCAAGCAGAGCGGGTCTATGGTCCTGATTTGATGCTGGCTCTGTGCGATCGCGCTCAAAGGGCAGGCTGGCGTATTTTCCTCTACGGTAGTGAACCCCTCGTGTTAGAGCGGCTACAGCGGAATCTGCGGCAGCGCTTTCCTAATCTCCAGTTGGCGGGTGCCTACGCCCCTCCCTTTCGTTCCTTGACCCCTGAGGAGGAGGCCAGCGATCGCCAGCGCATCCTTGATAGCCGGGCTAATTTGGTCTTTATCAGCCTTGGTTGTCCAAAGCAGGAGGAGTGGATGGCTCGCCAAAGCCCTTTTTTGCCCGTTGTCTTGGTGGGTGTGGGAGCGGCCTTCAACTTTCACAGTGGCACTGTGGCGCAAGCACCGCGCTGGATGATGGCGATCGGCTTAGAGTGGCTCTTTCGCCTGCTGCAGGAACCCCGCCGCCTCTGGCAGCGCTATCTGATGAACAATCCCGCATTTGTTGTGCTTTTTGCGGGGCAACTCCTGCGCCACTGGCTACGCCGACGGCAAACCAAGAGAGTGTCCTAGGGTTTGCAAGGGAGAGCGTCCCACCTGTTGCTGTGCCCACCGAAGACTTTGCTGCAAGCGAGCCACCAAGGGTAGGGATGGCGCTTGGGGAGCAGTCTCAAAGTAATGAATCAAGCTCAGACCACTCAAGCGCAACACGTAGGCTGCCGTTGCCCCCTGCAAACAACTCCCCGCCAGATAGGTGAGGGAATTGCCCTTGAGCCACTGCCCTAGGGACTGGGTCGACAGTTCCACAGCCCCCAATTGCACCATGAGCCGCAATAGCTCCTTAGCCAGGGGTTCAGCATCCGCCAACCGGAAGGAGCGCTGGTAGATTTGGCCTAAGTCCCAGGTGAGGCGCACCAAGAGCCCGCCGGCCATAACGAGATCCAAAAGGGGGAGGGGATTCACCGCCGTTGCCGCTGCCGCCAGCCATTGGTAGCGCTCAATGATGGGGGTGGCTCGTTCTTGGCGATAGCGATTGAGGGCAGCTTGTGCCTGTTGATGGAGTTGTTGGGCACGGCGATAGGTACCGGCTAGGACAAGGTTGGCTTGCTCCTGGCTGAGGTACTGTAGGAGTCTTGAGGTCAACGATTCAGGGGCCTGCGCTGTAAAGGGAACGAGTTGCTCCTCCGGCATCTGGAGATCTCGCAATTGCTGTTTTAGACACAGGGCCACGCGATCGCGCTCCTGCACCGTTTCTGGGTCCCACACCACAAGCACGTGATAATGTCCTGCTTGCAACACCCGCAGCATCTCAAACTCACTGGCGGTGAGGGCACCCCTTACCGTCAAAAGCACTAAGTCCGCTTGGGGAACAGTGGCCAGGGTTTGCTGCTGAAGGCTACAGCGATTAAGTAGTGTGGCGACGGCATGGTACACCTGATTGACAGCATAGGCCGACTGCCCAAGGACACACACCTCAACCCTTGGGTTATCTAACCGCTGTTGTAGTTGGCGACGGGTCGATTGGAGAGAGGCTTGGCGCTCTGGGGGAAGTTCCTGCAAAAGGCTCTGAGTCTCTGCCAGTTGCTTTTCAATTAATTGGGGATCTAAGGGAGATTGAGGGGAAGCCACGTTTGGCGCAGCGGGCGATCGGCGCCAGTACCAATAGCCCAACCCCAAACTGAGAATCAGTAGCCATCCCCAGGGATGGTCATTGACCCAGCCACTCAACAACAAGAGAATGATAGCGGCAGCAACAGCCATGTCCTTTACCCCAAGCAAGATCCTCTGTTTGTTAGCTTACCTTGACTGGTGAGCAGCACTCAAATTGGCGAAGCTTGAGGAAATGCAGCCTGAATTTTGTGCCCGCCTTTCAAGTGAAGCGGGTTCCGATGTTATCCAGAATGCACAAGGAGGAACACATGACGGAACGTGAGCTGGCTTCTCATACGACGGTATCGTCCACGCCATCAACCACATCACGGATACTCCACCGCTTCGCCCGTGATTACGCCGTACAATTACTGAATACCGCCGGCATTACGATCAACGGTTCACAGCCATGGGACATTCGCGTTCACGACGACCGGCTCTATCTCCG
>NZ_JACOMP010000097.1:0-18799 GCF_014466085.1 Thermosynechococcus sp. OHK43 | reverse complement strand
GTTTATTCTTGTTATTCTTGAGGGATTGGTGAACGAAAATGCTCTTGATAGAGCTGCTTAAATCGCCGCTGTTGCTGCCTGTGATCCACAATCGGCAAAGGATAACCACAGCGATGTCGCTCTAGGGGGGAAATATTGCCCGTCACTAAATCTGTAGTGTCCAGCGATCGCACTTCTGGAAGCCAACGCCGAATATATTCTGCTTCCGGGTCAAATTTTTGCGCCTGACTGGCGGGGTTAAAAATCCGCAGGGGTTTTGGGTCCATGCCACTGGAGGCACTCCACTGCCAACCGCCATTATTGGCTGCCAAGTCCCCATCAATGAGTTTCTGCATAAAGTAGCGCTCACCCCACTGGGGATTGATGATCAAATCCTTGGTGAGGAAACTGGCCACAATCATACGGCAGCGGTTGTGCATCCAGCCTGTTTCATTGAGTTGCCGCATGGCAGCATCCACGATTGGGTAACCCGTGGCACCTTCACACCAAGCCGCAAAGTGCGCTTCGTTATTCAGCCAAGGGAAGGTGGCAAATCCTTGGCGATGGGGACGCTCCGCCAAGTGGGGAAACCAGTAGAGGGCGTGCTGATAAAACTCCCGCCAAGCCAATTCCTGCTGCCAGGTGCGAATACTCCTTTGTCCCTCTTCACTGCGGGCTGCAGCCATAGCGGCCTGAGTGGCTGTCCAGACATGGCGAATCCCAATGACGCCGAACTTGAGGGCAGGGCTTAAGAGGGAGGTTCCGGGCTGCGCCGGATAGTTGCGCTGCTCCCCATAGTCTTGAATGTGCTGGTCAATAAATGTCTCCAGTTGTGCTTGGGCAGCGGCTTCACCGGGAGCAAGGATCAGTTCCCCCGACCAATGAAATCCCAGGTCCTTAGCGGTGGGGAGACAAATCGCCCCCAAGGTGCGCGCCGTTGCCTGTTCTATTTCGGTGAGGGGTTCGAGGTAGCTGGGGGTAGGGACAGGCTCTGGTTTCGCTAGGCTTGACCAGTTGCGCCAAAAGGGGGAATAGACGGTGTAGGGCTGTCCTTGTTGAGTTTGTATAGCCTCTGGGGGATGCAGGAGTTGATCCCAAGCGGTTTCCACAGCAATACCTTTTTCTTTGAGGGCAGCAGCCACTGCGCGATCGCGCCCCCGTCCATAGGGTTCCACATCCTCATGCCAGTGCACCGCCACTGCCCCTAAACCACTGGCCACTTGGGGCAGAATCTGACGCGGGTCACCACGAAAAATTAAAAAGCTCCCCCCAAGTCGCTGATAGGCCTCCTGCAGAGCCTGTAGGCAACCAACAAGGTAGGCTACCCGCACTGCGGCAATGTCTGAGGCGCTGAGAATCGCGGGGTCAAAACAGAAAAGACCAACCACTTTGGGGGTACGGGTGTGGGCAGCAGCCAAGCCCAGGTTGTCATTGAGGCGCAGATCGCGACGATGCCAAAACAGGCGTAGGCTCATGGTCAGTCAATCCTAAAAACAGGATTAAGGATCCTAGATAACCTAGACAATCTAGAAAATAGCGCCGATGCAGGCGTTGGTTGCGGCCTTCAGTTCTGGAGGTGCATTATCGGGGGTCATTTGCTGAAATTGCCCATAGGTCATTTTTTCTTGGAGGTGGTTAATGAGGCAAGTGCAGTAGCGATCGCCGCGATCGCGAAAACCGGGAGGGGCTTGCGCCGCAAATTTGGCTTGACACTCCTGCATAAAGACTGCGATCGCCTCTGGGGGATAAGTCGCCGCTGGCGTTTGTTGGGCAAGGAGCGGCAAACTCAGCGCGCTAAGCGCGTTAATGCTCACAAAAGCAATTAATAGTTTGGAAAGGGCCATGGCGGCAACCCCTGCAAGTAATCACTAAGCCAATTCTGGCAAACCGCTTCCTGTTGTCGCTGCTCCTTCAAAGTTTTGTTGAGTTGCGGATGAAGCCATAGACAAGAATGCTACCTTTTCCTATACTTGTGTTCTATCGTTTTGCGTGCCCAGTCATCGGCAAAGGAGGCTCTCATTTCTGAACCACTTGCCCTCACCCAAAGTCTAAGGGGAACCCGTGAGATTCGCGATAACTATCAGGTTTTTCGCCTGACGGGTCTCATTGATGCATTTTCAGAGTCAGCCTTTCGCAAGGTGATTAGTAAGTGTTTTGACGATGGGCCTGCCAACGTCATCCTCGATCTTTCAAAAATTGAATTTATTGACAGCTCTGGCCTTGGCATCCTAGTCCAACTGGCCAAAAAAGCCCAGGAACGCCAGGGGCAACTACAAATTGTCACCAATCCCCGTGTCACCCAAACCGTTAAACTGGTTCGCCTAGAAAATTTCTTGTCTCTTCAGCCAGATCTGGCGACAGCGATCGCCAAAATCAGTGGCGAATCCCCCTCGCAATAAAGCTGTGCTGGGCGTGGTAAAACCAAGGGGGGTGCCCGTATTGAACAATCATGCTTGACTTTGGTGAACTGTTACCCCTGCAACCCCCCAAGATTCCCGCCCACCAGCTCCCCCCAGCAGCTTTAGCCTACTTTGGCGATGCAGTTTATGAACTCTTTATTCGGCTACTTTTTTTGACCCCCCCCCAACGCATTAACGCCTACCACCGCCAAGTGGTGGATCACGTGCGTGCCGAAAGCCAAGCCCGTTACATGGACTTTCTTTGGGAATATTGCACAGAAACTGAACGTGCCATTTTCCGCCAAGGTCGCAATGCTGCTGCCGATGGCCCCAAGCGAGTCACTGCAAAAATTTACCGCCAAGCCACTGGCTTTGAAGCCCTACTTGGGTACCTTTACCTCACCAATCCGCAACGCCTACAGGAAATTTTTCAACTCCTTGCAGGTCACATCCGCAGTGAAGTTGAAAACAAGAGACCCGCAACAGAATCCCCCAGTGAAATGTAACCACTGCGTGATAGGATGCTTAGTGGCCAGTTTAAGGCATCCTCGGATGCTCCATATTCTGCTGTGACCGTTCCTGACCCTGTAGCTCCAACCGTTTCCCATTCCTCAAAAAAGGAGGGGTCAATGGTGGAGTTTTACCAACTCTGTCGTGAATTATTTACGACAACCCTCGTCCTTATGGCGATCGCCTTTGGAGCGGTTTGGCTGATTTATGGCCTTAACACAGCGTTGAATTACCTTTTGGGGGCAAGTGCCAGCCTAATCTACTTGCGGCTCTTAGCCCGTAGTGTGGAGCGCCTAGGCAACGACCAGAAAAAGCTGGGAAAAGCGCAGCTTCTTGTCGTCGTGGTTGTGATGATTGTGGCAGCCCGTTGGCAAGCGCTACAGATTATTCCAGTCTTCTTGGGGTTCTTAACCTACAAAGCTGCCCTTCTGGTTCATTTGTTGCGTGGGATTTTGCCCTCTCCTTAACACTGGCCCACTGTAATGCTTAAACGAGCGAGCGCGGAGGCATGATGCCTTTGATAGACCTTTGGACAGCTCTTCCCCTTGCCAAGCTGGAGGTGGGACATCACTTCTACTGGTACATTGGCAATCTGAGAGTTCACGGCCAAGTCTTCATTACCACTTGGTTTGTGATGGCCGTTCTCATCGCGGTGGCCTTTGCGGCCTCGCGGAATATTCAGCGGGTACCCAGTGGTATCCAAAACCTGATGGAATACGCACTGGAATTTATCCGTGACTTGACCAAAAGTCAAATGGGTGAGCACGAGTACCGAGCTTGGGTTCCCTTCGTAGGGACACTGTTCCTGTTCATTTTTGTTTGTAACTGGTCAGGGGCACTGGTACCGTGGAAACTCATTGAACTGCCAGAAGGGGAGCTAGCAGCACCCACCAATGACATCAATACCACCGTGGCCTTGGCGTTGCTGGTCTCCTTGGCCTATTTCTATGCCGGGCTCCGCAAGCGGGGGCTGAAGTATTTCACCAAGTACATTGAGCCAACGCCCGTCCTACTTCCCATCGCCATCTTGGAAGACTTCACAAAACCTCTTTCCCTGAGCTTCCGTCTTTTTGGCAACATCTTAGCGGACGAACTGGTGGTGAGTGTCTTGGTGTTGCTGGTACCGTTGTTTGTACCCTTGCCTGTGATGGTTTTGGGCCTGTTTACCAGTGCCATTCAGGCTCTTGTGTTTTCGACCCTCGCAGCCACCTACATCGGGGAGGCGATGGAGGGTCATGGGGGTGATCACGAAGCGGCCCACTCCTAAAAACTCCTAAAAGGGGTACATCCCCTGCTATTGTGATCTCTGGAAATTTTGTTTTGTCCTACTACGTCTCGAGGAAATCAACTATGAATCCCTTAATTGCTTCTGCTTCCGTTTTGGCTGCTGCTTTGGCAATTGGTTTGGCATCACTGGGTCCTGGGCTTGCCCAAGGGAATGCCTCTGGTCAGGCTCTAGAAGGCATTGCACGCCAACCCGAAGCAGAAGGTAAAATTCGCGGTACCTTGCTGCTGAGTTTAGCCTTCATGGAGTCCCTGACCATCTACGGTCTGGTGATTGCGCTGGTGCTCCTGTTTGCCAACCCCTTTGCATCCTAATTCACCCCAGTGGGGGAGGCTTGGCTGAGCTTTCCCCCGATCCCCCATTCTGGAGAGGCTGATGTTTGATTTTGATGCCACCCTACCCCTGATGGCTCTGCAATTCTTAATCTTGACCGTTATTTTGAATGCACTGCTGTACAAGCCTTTGGGTCAGGCGCTGGACAATCGGGATGAGTATATCCGAACCAACTTGCAGCAGGCTAAGGAGCGGTTGCAACAGGCCACTGAGCTGGCTCAACAATATGAGCAGGAATTGGCCAGTACCCGTCGCCAAGCCCAAGCCTTGATTGAAGAGGCCAAAGCTGAGGCACAGAAAATTGCCACCGCCGAAATTGCCGAAGCACAGCAGGCTGTGCAAGCAGAGTTACTCAAGCTTCAAGCAGAGATTGATGAGCAAAAGCAGGTGACACTGCAGGCACTGGAGGGCCAAGTTGCCAGCTTGAGTGAGCAGTTATTAGCGAAGTTACTGGCCTAGGAGTGTGGGTCATGGACGCAGTATTTTTATTGGCAACGGAAGAGGTGGGGCATTTTGGCATTAACACCAATTTGCTCGAAACTAATGTGATCAACCTTGCCATCCTTATTGGGGTGTTGGTGTATTTTGGCCGCGGTGTACTTGGCAAAACCTTGGGCGATCGCCAGAAACAAATTGCCACAGCCATTGCCGAGGCAGAAGAACGCCAGAAAGTGGCGGCAGCCCGCCTCGCCGAAGCGCAGCAAAAGCTGACTCAGGCTAAACAGGAGGCACAACGCATTCGCGAGGAGGCTCTTGCCCGTGCAAAGGCTGCCAAGGAAGAAATCATTGCCCAAGCCAAGCGGGAAATTGAGCGCTTGAAGGAAACTGCTTCCCAAGATACCAGTGCTGCCACTGAGCGGGCGATCGCCGAAATTCGTGAGCGGATTGCCGCTATGGCACTGGCAGAGGCAGAAAACCAACTGAAAGCACGGTTGAGCCAAAATCCAGACCTTCAGCGCACCCTTGTTGATCGCAGTATTGCCCTACTAGGAGGCAAATGATGCAGACCACCGTCCGTGGTGAAGTTGTTGAACCCTATGCCGAGGCGCTGCTGTCGTTGGCGCAAGCCCACAACCTCATTGATCAGTTTCAGCAGGACACGCAATTGATTTTGGAACTGCTTGCCAGTTCCAGTGAACTGCAACAGTTTCTCGCGAATCCCCTGATTAAGCCTGAGGCCAAAAAGAATGTGCTGCGGCAGTTGACAGTGGATAAGGTGCACGGCTATTTCCTCAACTTCCTAATGTTGCTCGTGGATCGGCGGCGAATTAACTTTCTCGGTTCCATTTGTGAGCAGTACCGTGCCCTGGTGCGCAAACTCCGCAATGTGGCCTTGGCGGAAGTGACCAGTGTCGTCGAACTCAATGACGATCAACGCCGTGCAGTGGTCGAGAAGGTCAAAACCATAACCGGTGCTGCCGATGTAGAGCTTGTCACTGCCTGTGATCCTGAACTGATTGGTGGCGTGGTCATTAAAGTTGGCTCCCAAATCTTTGATGCCAGCCTGCGGGGTCAACTCCGCCGCCTCAGTGTCACCTTGGCGCAAGCCGCCTAATATCCTCTTTGTAAACTGTTCAACCCTTGAGAGCGACTTCTATGGTAAGTATCCGACCCGACGAAATCAGTAGCATTATTCGCCAGCAAATCGAGCAGTACGAACAGTCGATCAAAGTCGATAATGTCGGTACTGTCTTGCAGGTGGGCGATGGGATTGCCCGTGTCTATGGCCTCGACAAGGTGATGGCCTCCGAATTGGTGGAATTTGAAGATGGCACCGTGGGGATTGCCCTCAACCTCGAAGAGGATAATGTGGGGGTGGTGCTGATGGGCGATGGCCTCGGCATCGAAGAAGGCAGTACTGTGCGTGCTACTGGGAAAATTGCCTCGATTCCCGTGGGTGAAGCGGCCATTGGTCGGGTTGTGGATGCGCTGATGCGCCCCATTGATGGCAAAGGGGAGATCCACACAACGCAAACTCGCCTGATTGAATCTCCCGCACCCGGTATTGTCCAGCGCAAATCTGTGTGTGAGCCGTTGCAAACGGGGATTACCGCCATTGACGCTATGATTCCCATTGGTCGCGGTCAGCGGGAACTGATCATTGGCGATCGCCAGACAGGGAAAACGGCTGTTGCCATTGACACGATCTTGAACCAAAAGGGCCAAGACGTGATTTGCGTCTATGTAGCCATTGGTCAAAAAGCCTCCAGCGTTGCCCAAGTGGTGAACGTGCTGCGGGAGCGGGGGGCGCTGGACTACACGATTGTAATTGCCGCCAACGCCAGTGATCCAGCGGCTTTGCAGTATCTTGCCCCCTACACCGGGGCCACGATTGCTGAGTACTTCATGTACCAAGGTAAGCACACCCTCGTTGTCTATGACGACCTCTCCAAACAGGCTCAAGCCTATCGGCAAATGTCGCTACTCCTGCGTCGTCCCCCCGGTCGCGAAGCCTATCCTGGGGATGTGTTCTACTTGCACTCCCGCTTGCTAGAGCGGGCGGCCAAGCTCAACGATGCCCTTGGTGGTGGCAGCATGACAGCACTGCCGGTGGTTGAAACCCAAGCCGGTGACGTGTCTGCCTACATTCCCACCAACGTCATTTCCATTACCGACGGTCAAATCTTCCTCTCCTCTGACCTCTTCAACGCTGGCTTGCGTCCTGCCATCAACGCGGGGATTTCCGTGTCGCGGGTGGGTTCCGCTGCTCAAATCAAAGCCATGAAACAGGTGGCCGGGAAACTGAAGCTGGAGTTGGCGCAGTTTGATGAACTGCAGGCCTTTGCCCAATTTGCCTCCGACTTGGATAAAGCCACCCAAAACCAACTGGCCCGGGGTCAGCGCCTGCGGGAAATCCTCAAGCAGCCTCAATATTCGCCCATTCCTGTGGAGTACCAAGTGGCAACCATCTATGCAGGTACCAATGGCTACCTTGACGATATCCCCGTTGAGGCAGTGGCCAAGTTTGTTGCCGGTCTGCGCGATTACCTGCACACCAATAAGCCAGAATACGGTGAGATTATCCGCACCACCCAAAAACTGGATGAAAAGGCTGAAGCCCTGCTGAAGGCGGCGATCGCTGAGTACAAAGCTGCCTTTAGTGCCTAAGCATCACCTTACTTAGATCACGATCAACAGATCAAGATCAACAAATCAACAATGACTTGAACCTGCCCTCCACCAAGGGTAGGTTTTTTTGTCAATAGCCAATGTGGCGCTAGCTGGTAGCGGGTTAGAGAAAAAGGAGTATCAAAAATCATTGCAGTTTCGTTAATGAGGACCCCTTAGCTTTGTATTCTCTCTTACACTGAGGATCCGCGGACAAACCTTTATCAAGGAGTTCTGTAGTGCGTGTCGTTGTCATGGCCGGTGGGAGTGGCACTCGCTTACGCCCCCTCACCTGCGATCTACCCAAACCCATGGTACCGGTGGTCAATCGTCCCATTGCCGAGCATATTCTCAATCTCCTGCGCCGCCATAGCCTTGATGATGTGGTCATGACATTGCACTTTCTCCCCGATATCGTGCGGGACTATTTTGGCGATGGGAATGAGTTTGGGGTGCACCTGAGCTATGTCGTTGAAGAAGAGCAGCCCCTTGGCACGGCCGGTTCGGTGAAAAACATTGCCAATTTGTTAACGGATCCGTTTTTAGTAGTCAGTGGCGATAGCATTACCGATGTCGATTTAACCGATGCCCTGCGTTTTCACCAGCAGCACGGTGCTCCCGTAACCCTGATCCTTGCCCGCGTGCCTCAGCCAAAGGAGTTTGGCATTGTCTTTACTGATAGCGATGGCCGCGTGCGGCGGTTTCTGGAGAAGCCCTCAGCAGCGGAAGTCTTTACAGATACAGTCAATACGGGTATCTACATCCTCAGCCCCACAGTTATGGATTACCTTAGTAGCGGCATCGAGCGGGATTTTTCGCGGGATTTGTTCCCATTGCTGTTGCAGGCGGATGTGCCGATGTATGGCTATATCACTGATGCCTACTGGTGCGATGTCGGCAGTCTCCAAACCTACCAACAGGTGCAACAGGATGCCCTCTATGGCCGAGTGCACTTGGAAATTCAGGGGCACGAAGTTCAGCCGCAAATTTGGGTAGGCCACAACACCCCATTGCCGCAAACGGTTCAGCTACAGGCGCCACTCGTCTTGGGCAATAACTGCCGCTTTGGTGCGGGGGTCACCCTTGGGGCGGGAACGGTCTTGGGGGATAACGTGATTATTGGCAATGGCAGTCGGTTGCGTTCAGTGGTGGCTTGGCATGGCTGCTTTATTGGGGATGACAGTGAACTGGAGCATTGCATCTTAGCTCGCTATGTCCATGTTGATCGCCATGTAACACTACAGGAAGGAGTGATTATTGGCAGTCGCTGTGTGGTGGGGGAGGAAGCCAGCCTGAGTCAGGGAGTGCGGATCTGGCCAGGAAAACGTATTGAAGCGGGTGCAATTGTCAATGAAAGCCTGATCTGGGGCACAACAGGGCAGCGCTATCTCTTTGGGCAGCGGGGAGTGGCCGGCGTGGCCAATGTAGACATTACACCGGAGTTTGCCGTGCGGCTGGCGGCAGCCTATGCCTCCATTCTTGAGCCCGGAACCAGTGTGCTCGTGTCGCGAGATCAGCGAAATGTATCGCGGATGGTGTCCCATGCCCTAATGTCGGGTTTGATGTCGGTGGGGATTCATGTCCTCAATTTGGAGGCGATCGCCCTGCCGATTGCCCGGTTTGCCGCCCAAACCCTTTCAGTCAGTGGGGGAATTCATGTGCGCGCCCATCCCGATCGCGCCGATCAGCTTTTGATTGAGTTTTTTGACCACAAAGGCATCAACCTCAGTAAAGCCAAAGAGCGGCAAATCGAAACCGCCTACTTCCGCGAAGAGATTCGCCGTGCCCTACTGATGGATGTCGGTGTCATGACCCATCCCAACAACTGCGTGGCCGCCTATGCCCAAGGCTTTGAAAAGTGGCTGAATACGAAACTGTTTTATGGCAACCCCGCCAAAATTGTTATTGACTATGCCTATGCCGTTTCTGGGGTCGTCTTGCCCCAGATCCTCAGTAAGTTTGGCTGCGATGCCGTTGTTCTCAATGCCACCCTCCACCCCACTCCCCTAAATATTCTCGAGCGACAGCGCCTCCTGCGGGAACTAGGACAGGTGGTGACAGCACTTTCTGCAAGTTTAGGGGTGCAAGTCTCCGCCAATGGCGAACGGTTGACCTTGGTGGACAATGCCGGTCAGGTTTTCAGTGATCAAGAACTCACGGCCTTGATGACCTACTTGACCCTCTTGACCCATCCGGGGGGCACCATCGTGGTGCCGGTCACAACCTCTAGTGCCGTGGAGGCGATCGCCCGCCAGCAGGGAGGGCACATTATCCGCAGTCGTACCAACCCGACTGATCTTATGGAAGCCTGCCAACACCACAGCAGCGTTGTCCTAGGGGGGTCCGCAGAAACCGGTTTCATCTTCCCGCAACTGCATCCGGGATTTGATGCCATGTTTACAATCGCCACCCTGCTCGAACTGCTGGCACTGATTGGTAAGCCCCTCACAGTCATACGCCAAGAACTGCCCCGCGTCCACTACTATCACCGCCCAATTCGCTGTCCTTGGCTTGCCAAGGGGTCATTGATGCGCCACTTAGTGGAAACCCATCCCCGCAACCATTTAAGTCTCATTGATGGCGTCAAAATTGGTGAACCCAATACTGACCATTGGGTACTGATTCTGCCCGATGCCAGTGAGCCACTGGTACACCTCTACGTGAATAGTCCTGATGCCCCTTGGAGTGAGCAGATGCTGCAACGCTATAGCCGCCGCATTGAAGAGTTTGCCCGCTTGGAACCTCTCTCAGATGCCACAATAAAGATGTAACCCAAATCCCGTAGAATCAGGGAAAATTTTTCGTACGTTAGGCACAATGGTGGTTTTGAAAACGGAGAAAACCCAAGGGAGCTTGAGCGATAAATTGCGGGGAATTGTCCGTTGGTGGTCAGAATTCAAGATTCAAACCCGCCTCATGGCCACAGCAACCCTCGTGGTCTCCATCATCATGAGTGGCCTCACCTTCTGGGCGGTGAACACGATTCAAACCAATGCCCACCTCAATGACACCCGCTATGGTCGCGATTTAGGGTTACTCCTAGCCGCTGATGTGGCGCCCCTTGTGGCCAAAGGGGATACCGCCGCTGTTGCTGAATTTTCCCGCAAATTCTATGAGCGCAGTGCCAGTATTCGCTACATCCTCTATGCGGATCCCGACGGAGAAATTTACTATGGCCTGCCCTACTCTGCCCCCCAAGTGGAAAGTGCCCTGACGTTGCGCCGCCGTATTCAACTGCCAGAGACCTACCGTGCTAGCCAAGAACCCCTCGTGCGCCAACACCAAACCCCCAATGGTCTAGTTGCCGATGTCTTTGTTCCCTTAACCTTCAATGGCGAAAACTTAGGGGTTGTTGCCCTGGGGATTAACCCAAACCCAACATTCATTGCTTCTGCCAATCTCACGCGGGATCTCACGATCGCTGTCTTTGTCTCCCTCTGGATCATGGTGCTCTTGGGGGGGGTCTTCAATGCCCTCACCATTACCCAACCCATTAAAGAATTGGTGCAGGGGGTGAAAAACATTGCAGCGGGGAATTTTAAGCAACGTATTCACCTGCCCTTTGGCGGTGAACTGGGGGAGTTGATCACCAGCTTTAATGACATGGCTGAGCGCCTCGCCTCCTACGAGGCCCAAAACATTGAAGAACTCCAAGCCGAGAAAGCCAAACTGGATACCTTGGTGTCCACGATTGCAGATGGAGCAATTCTGTTAGATACCGACATGCGGATTATTCTTGTCAACCCCACAGCGCAGCGTCTTTTCAATTGGGAGGGGATGAACGTCATTGGCCAAAATGCCCTGGACTGCTTTCCAGCACCGGTGTGCGAAAAACTCACCTGTCCCCTTTACAAGGCCTCTCGCGGAGAGTCAGAAGGGGGAGAATTTCGGGTGACGCTGCAAGAACCTAGCTCGCGATCAGTACGGATTCTGCTGACAACGGTTATGGATGTGCAGCGGGAAAAGCCCAAAGGCATTGCGATTACGATTCAGGACATTACCCGGGAAGTGGAACTCAACGAAGCCAAAGCGCAATTGATTAGCAATGTTTCCCATGAGTTGCGGACACCTCTATTCAATATCAAATCAATCATCGAAACGATTCAAGAGTACGGCAGCAGCCTCAGCGAAAAAGAGCAACAGGAATTCCTAGAAACCGCTAACCACGAGACCGATCGCCTGACTCGCCTTGTCAATGATTTTCTCGATATTTCCCGCCTCGAATCGGGTCGCCCCTATCAGTTTGGCTCCGTACAGATGGCGCAGGTGATTGATCAGATCATGCGCACCTACCAACTCAATGCGGCCAATAAGTCCATTACCCTAACTGCCGAGGTGGAAAACCCCCTGCCACCGGTTTGGGGCAACTACGATCTGCTCATTGGTGCGCTCACTAACTTGGTGGGCAATGCTTTGAAATTTACACCCGAAAATGGACGGGTAACGATTCGTGCCTATGTCTGGCATCCCCCCAGCGATCCAGAGCAGGAACGGGTCCGCATTGAAGTGGCGGACACGGGTATGGGGATTGCCCCAGAGGATCAGCCCCGTGTTTTTGAACGCTTTTTCCGCGTCGAGAATCGCGTGCATACCCTAGAGGGGACGGGTCTGGGGTTGGCCATTGTCCAAGATATTATCCACAAGCACAATACGCAAATTCATTTAGTTAGTGAATTGGGGGTCGGTAGTACCTTTTGGTTTGATTTGGCCATTGATGAATCCGCCCTCGTTGATAACCCTCATGGCACCGCTGAAACGGCGCTGCCCCCCGCTTAAAAGGGGTGGATGGGAGCGATGCCCCCTTGCCAGTAACAACAAATCATCCGCTAAAATCTGAAGGCAAGAATCCATCAC
This sequence comes from Thermosynechococcus sp. OHK43, assembly GCF_014466085.1. Taxonomy (NCBI): domain Bacteria; kingdom Bacillati; phylum Cyanobacteriota; class Cyanophyceae; order Acaryochloridales; family Thermosynechococcaceae; genus Thermosynechococcus; species Thermosynechococcus sp. OHK43. The sequence continues at coordinate 6,331 of NZ_JACOMP010000097.1, read as the reverse complement.
TCCTCACGCCAATGGCTGCTTGGGCTGGGCCCTGAGGAAAAAAATACAGGTTTTTGCATTTATTTTCATCTCAATCTAAAACTCGCTATTAAACATTGGAGTTGAGGAAGTGAAAACAAACTCGTTTACACCCGTTGCGATTCTATCTATTTTCGGCAGTACGGGGGTGGTGTTGCCTGCTTTAGGAATTCCGATTATCGCTCCCACCCAACAGGATATTCAGCCAGCCCTACCGGCTCCACCCCCTCTACCACCCACCTCACCGCCAGTTCTTGAACCGCCCCCCTCACTCCCTAGTCCACCCCCCGAGTCAGAAAATGTTTTAATACCTGTACGAAAAATTATTGTTGAAGGCAGCACCATCTTTGGGCCGGCAGTATTTGATCCAATTATCAAGCCCCTCGAAGGGCGGCAGGTGACCCTCGCAGAGTTACAGGGAGCCGCCGATGCCATTACAAAACTCTATCTAGAGGGGGGCTATTTGACTTCTCGCGCCGTTTTGAAGGAGCAGGTGGCACGGGATGGGGTCATCACGATTCAAGTTCTTGAAGGCCGCCTAGAGGACATTCGTATTGAAGGCAATAAAGGAATTGTCCAGCGCTATATTCGCAGCCGTATTGCCCTTGGTGCAGGCGTGCCCCTCAATTCCAATCGCCTTGAAGAGCAGTTGCGTCTGTTGCGAACAGATCCGCTTTTTGCCAATCTTTCTGCGAGTTTGCGACCCGGCACGACACCCCAGGAGAGTATTTTGGTGGTACGGGTGGTACCTGCCCGCTGGCTGAATGCTGCTTTTGGTCTGGATAACAATACGCCGCCAGCGATCGCCCCGAATCGGACCACGGCCTTTTTGGGATACAACAACCTCAGTGGGCGCGGCGATAGTGTCTATGGCTCCTACGGCATCGGTAACAATCTAGGCACGTTTGATTGGGGAGCATCCAACACCGTGGAGTTTGGCTACAGCCTCCCCCTCAATGCCATGAATGGCACACTCACCATTCGCACCCTGCAAGCGGACAGCGAAATTACCCGCCCCCCCGCCCTTGCGGCCCTTAATATTCGCAGTGAATCTTCGATTTACCAAGCCAGTTTTCGCCAACCAGTGATTCGCAATATCCGCGAGGAACTGGCCTTTGGCATTGGCTTCTTGATGCAGTCCGGGCAAACCTTTGTAGCGGGAATACCAGCCCCCATTTCCGCTGGAGCTGATGCTTCTGGCTACAGTGCTTCCCGTGTGCTAGAACTCACCCAAGAATATATTCGCCGCGACCCCCAAGGGGCATGGGTCTTTCGCTCGCAGTTTAACGTTGGCCTGCCCATTTTGGGGGCAACAGAAAATCCAAGTCCGCTACCGGATGGCACCTTTTTTAGCTGGCTAGGACAGGGGCTGCGGGTACAACGCCTTTGGGCAGACAATCTCTTGATTTTACGCACCGATGTTCAACTCAGTCCCAATAGCCTGCTCCCCTTTCACCAATTTGTGATTGGTGGGCCGCTGTCGGTGCGCGGTTACTCAACCAATGCGCTCTCTGGGGATAATGGCCTGCGGTTTTCTGGAGAAGCCCGCTTCCCAGTGCTGCGGACTGCCAATCGTCGCCCGATTATTTCCCTTGGGCCGCTGTTTGATCTGGGGGTAGTCTGGAACAATAGCCGCAATCCAGCAGGTCCCGTTGCTAACGATGTCATTGCCGGTCTAGGTTTGGGGCTCTTGGTGCAACCGACGCGCAACCTCGATCTTCAGTTTCAATATGCAGCACCATTAATTGATCTGCCGGGTCAAACCCGTAGTTTGCAGTCCGATGGCATTTACTTTTCCTTGACGGTGCGTCCCTAGGGCGTATCGAGGGCGGTGCGGAGTGACTGACAAAACTCAGCAACAGCGGCAACCCCCTGATCCGGTTCTGCCAGACGTTTAACAAAGGCACTGCCGACAATGGCGGCATCGGCACCCCAATCACGTACCTGGCGGGCATGCTCTGGACTGGCAATGCCAAACCCGACACCAATGGGCTTGGGGGTGATCTGCCGTAGGGTGCGCAAGAGTTCCTGAACACGGCTGGCCATTTCTTGACGCATGCCAGTGACGCCAGTGGTGCTGACAAGGTAAATAAATCCCTGAGAAGCGGTGGCGATCGCCTGCATCCGTTCAGGGGATGTGGTGGGCGCAATCAGCAGTGTCAATTCCAAGCCCAAATTGGCTGTCTGTGCGAGAACTGGTTCTGCTTCCTCAAGGGGCAAATCAGGAATCACTAACCCCTTGATCCCGGCTTGGGCAACCGCTTTGAGAAATGAAGAGACCCCCCGATGGTAGATGGGATTGTAGTAGGTAAAGAGAATGAGCGGCGCCCTCAGTTGCTGGTGCAAGTCCGTTGTCATTTCTAAGACTGCCTCAAGGCGGGTTCCCCGCTGCAGAGCGCGGGTGGCGGCTGCCTGAATGACTGGACCATCGGCCAAGGGATCCGAATAGGGCATCCCCAGTTCAATCAGATCTGCGCCGTGGTCATCTAGGGCCTTGAGGGCAGCAACTGTAGTTTCTAAATCCGGGTCTCCGGCGGTCAAAAAGGGAATGAGGGCACAGCGCTGGCGAGCACGACATTGCTCAAAGCGTTCAGAAATTTTAGGCACAGTCACGGGCAGTTGCTCTCAAAGATGCATAATAATTGTGCCAGATTAGATACAGCCCTTCTCTAGAATATGAGATACCTATAGTGGCAGGTGGCAGTGAGGGTCATCTAAGCGTGCGTTGGTGGCGTTTTCTCCCCTTTGGCGATCGCCTACGGGCCAGCGAGGCAGTTGGCAGTCTGCGGCAGTGGACGCTGGAGGCGCGGTTGCTCCACTGGTTGACCCTGGTGTGGATTGGCCTTGGTTTGGTTGTTCTCTTTTCCGCTAGTTTTCCCGTGGGCCTAGCTGAAACAGGGAATGGGCTGTACTATTTTACGCGCCAGTTGCTGTGGCTTGCCCTTGGCTGGGCAGGGTTTCAACTGTTTCTGCGGCTGCCCTTGCGGCGATCGCTCCAGATGGCTATTCCGGGCTTTTTTTTGTTTTTGCTACTCATCTGGGCAACGCGATTACCAGGGGTTGGGACAACGGTGATGGGCGCCACCCGCTGGATTAGTATTGGCCCCTTTCAACTCCAGCCCTCGGAGATGATGAAGCCTTTTTTAGTCCTGCAAGCTGCTTGGGTGTTTAGCTGTTGGCGGCGGCTGCACCTGAAGGCGCGCTGTTTTTGGTTAACGGCCTTTGCCCTGACGCTCTTGGGGATTTTAATTCAACCGAACCTCAGTACCACCGCCCTCTGTGGCATTACGTTGTGGCTGATTGCTCTCGGTGCAGGTTTACCTTTGACCCCCCTGTTGTTAACGGCCATGAGTGGCTTGAGCTTAGCAGTTCTCAGCATCAGCATTAATGATTACCAACGGCGGCGAGTCATGTCCTTCCTGAACCCTTGGGCGGATGCGATGGGGGATGGCTACCAGCTAGTACAGAGTCTATTGGCGGTTGCCTCAGGGGGCGTTTTGGGTACCGGGTATGGCTTTTCCCAGCAGAAGCTCTCCTACTTACCGATTCAGCACACCGACTTTATTTTTGCGGTTTATGCGGAAGAAACAGGGTTGGTGGGCTGTCTGTTGCTGTTGGCGCTATTGGTGGCCTACGGTTGGCTGGGAATGCGAGTGGTGAATCGGGCGCGGGATTCCCTGATCCAGCTCACTGCCTTGGGGGCAACGGTGATGATGCTCCTCCAAGCCCTGATTAATATCAGTGTAGCCATTGGTCTGTTGCCGACAACGGGACTGCCCTTCCCGCTCTTTAGCTACGGGGGTAGCTCCATTATGGCCAGTCTGGCGATCGCTGGCCTGTTGATTCGCTGTGCCCGTGAAGGGCAGCAGGCAGAGGTGATTGCCTTCCCTGGTGTGACAAAAGCTCACTCCAGAACTTCCAGAAGCACCCGCCGCCGTGCTGCTCCCGTGGTACCCCTGCGTCCCGAAGGAATCAATAAACCCTAGGCTGACACTTCACGGCCATCTTGACGCCACACGGCAATGACCGAAGGCCGGGGTACGACGACTTGGTCACCATAGGGCCAGCGGGTTGGTAGATCAGCAGTGGATTTTGCCCCTTCCCCCGGATGTTGAATGGCACAGAAGAAGGTTTTGTAGTCACTGCTAAACTCTGGCCCACAAACTTCACAGCCAGGCACAGCCGAGAGAAACATCTTCAGTTCGCGGCGGCCGGGGCTGAGGACATAAATGCCATCATTTTTGCCGAGGCGACTTGATGCCTCGTTGCCATCCGTAGCAATCCAGACATTGCCAGCGCGGTCAAAAGCAAAATTGTCGGGTGCGGAGATGGCAGGCACCTTAGCGTTGGTGGGTCGGCCATAAAGCACTAACTGGCGGCCTTTCTCTGGGGCGGTGGGGTCACCGCAGAGCAAGGGCAACGTCCATCGGAACTGCAAGGCAGCCGGATTATTTCCCTGCTCAACGATCTCAATTACATGGCCCATTACGTTTTCGGGGCGAGGATTGGCGCGATCGCTGTCCTTACGCTTTTCGTTGTATGTCAAGGCAAGCCAGACACTTTTAGTGACAGGATTCCACTCAAAATCTTCTGGCCGATCCATTTTTGTTGCCCCAAGGGCATCGGCTGCCCCCCGTGTATTGATAAAGCACAGCGCCGGATCCTTTTGAAAGATATCAGGCAAACTGGGATTCGGCATAATTTTGTTATCGCTGACACGGGCAATTAGGCGCCATTCACCCGTCAGATCGTCGTTAAACCGCGCAACGTAGAGGTCGCCTTCATCCAACAGGTTCAGGTTGGCGGCACGGTTGTTGGCTCGGTACTTGCCCTTGGTAATGAATTTATACGCATACTCAAAGCGTTCATCATCCCCCATGTAGACCACGACCCGTCCATCGGGGGCAATGACGGTTGTTGCAGCCTCATGGCGAAAGCGCCCTAAAGCCGTGCGTTTGATGGGCAAGCCATTGGGATTGAGGGGATCCACTTCCACGACCCAGCCAAAGCGAAAAGCCTCATTGGGTTCCTTTTCAAGGTTGAAACGGTCTTCGTAGAAGTAAAAACCATAGCGATCGGCCCGCTGACTGGGAAGGCCATAGCGCCCGTGCAAGGTCTTCACTCGCTCTGTGAGGTTGCGATCGCTCCCCCCAAAATAGCTATGAAAATTTTCCTCACAGGTCAAGACTGTACCCCAAGGGGTTTTGCCCGCTGCGCAGTTATTGAGGGTGCCGTTGACGCGCCTGCCCGTGGGATCAGCGGCCGTTTTCAGTAGGGGGTGCCCTTTGGCAGGGCCAGAAATTTCACAGGGGGTTGACCCCGTAATCCGATAGTTTTGGGGAGAGGCTTTGACATACCGCCAGCCACCATTGGCGTTTTGGCTAATCTCAACAATTGAAAGGCCATGGGCTTCCCGCTGGAGTGCTGCTTGCCATTGACTCGGGCGATCGCCCCCCCTTTCAAACATCAGTTCAGGGTTCGTGTACTCATGGTTAACCACGAGCAGATGTTTGCCGTTGGGTGTCCTCTGGTACCCCACAAAATCACAGTTGTAGCCAAAGCAGTACCGTTGCCGCCGCACATCTGCTTCCGTAACTGTTTGATGAATGCGGTTCCAGTTTAGGTTTTCGCCCCCATCGAGGGCATCCCCCCAGCGAATGACCACGCCATGATCAAAGCCCGCCGGCAAGGTGATTTTGTCGTCTGTGTTAGGGTAAATCGTTGAAAATTCTAGGGAGGTTGCAGCCGCACCGACTTTAGGTAAGGTTGCAAGGGTCAAACCGGCAGCGCCAAAGAGGGCTGTTTTCAAAACAGCACGTCGGCTTAAGGCACGGGATAATAGATCACCAAAATACTCGCCCATAGTTAGCTAAGAATTCCCTTACTTTAGGTCACCATTGCATAGGTTAAGGAAACCCGAGGGCAATGAGGTTAAGTTGAGCCTAAGAAACGGGAAAAAAGTCTTAAGACAAGGCAGCGGCTAGGAGTTTTTGTGTATAGGGATGCTGCGGGCGAGCAAAGAGTTGTGCCGTAGGAGCAAGCTCGACAATTTTGCCACGATACATTACCGCAACGCGATCGCAAAAACGACGGGCGATCGCCAGATCGTGGGTGATAAAGAGATAGCTCAGTTGCAACTGTTCCTTTAACTCTTGCATCAGCGCCAGCACCTGGGCTTGAATATGGGCATCGAGCATACTCACCGGTTCATCACAGATCACCAGTTGAGGCTGGGTAATGAGGGCACGGGCGATCGCCACCCGCTGGCGTTGTCCCCCCGACAGAGCATGGGGATAGCGATGAAGGTAGGCTT
>NZ_JACOMP010000096.1:0-3631 GCF_014466085.1 Thermosynechococcus sp. OHK43 | reverse complement strand
GGCATTCCTGGTGACGTTATCTCCATCAGAAAAACGCCTAGGAGATAGGGTGGCAGGTACCTTGGTGATTCAAGATGAACAGGCGACGCGGTTTGCACCCCAAGGGATAACCCTTCGGCAATCACAGGCGGCTTGGGTGCAGGAGTTGCGATCGCTCGCCCACTGGGAACAGATGACCCCCGAACACTATCTCCTACTACGGAACTACCTCAATAGTCGCGATCGCCTGAGTCCTGTGGGTCGTTACCAAGCAGCTCAAGAGCTGCGCCAACAATTAGAACCCCTGTTGCTGCCCACCTATCCTGCCCACTGGCCCTCCCTGAGCGCCGAAGACTTCCTAGAGGGTCTATACATTGCCTATCGTCAACGACATCAATCATCCCCCTAGTGTGAGAGTTTATGCGTTTGCTGCTGACCCTTGGTTGTTGTAGTCTGGCCCTTTTGGGAGCGTTTCCCCTGCTCATGGGGCGGGCGAGTGAACCGACAATTCAGACGGTTGCCCTTGTCCCCCAACGCTATCAACTGCTGGGGCTATCCTTTGAAACACCCCTCCCATTTTCGCCCCCCACCCCTTTTGGTGAGAATGGCGTTGCTGTGGTTTATCCCGCCAATGCTGTACCCGGGGAGCACGAGTTAATGGTGAGCCTCATTGCTCTACCCAAAATAGATGAAGTACTAGGGGGTCTCTCGGATCAGGAGTTGCGCAATTGGCTGCGCTTTACCCAACTGGGGGGCTCCCCCACTACCACATCCACCCCAGTTGAGCGACGCATTTTGGGACGGCGCCTGCGCGGTGAAGTGCGCTATTTGCCAGTGCCACGACCAATTCACCAAGAATTGTACTTCATGCAGCTACAGGGGGGACAGCGGCTGGCGCTTCTTTTGGAGGCTGAGGATCAAGTGCCCCTACCGGTAATGGAGGAGGTCTTTAACCATGTAACAGCTTCGTTGCAGGAATTGCCCCCGCGATCGCCCGCATGGAAACGCAGTTTTCAGTGGCGAAACCATCTTTAGAGAGCGTTGCAGCTCCTAACCCTAGAACAATGCCAAGGGATGATGTCTCCTTGCCCCAATTTAGTAATGAGTTGTCTTGCTGAAGGCTAAAAATGCAGGAGATAGATTCGGCAACAGCTGCTGCCTAGGGTGGTTGATTGTCTGCCAAGCGTCGATGGCAGCAATTCATTGCCCCTAGTAAACACCCAAGGGCGTGTCCCTGCCAGCAACATTTTCAGAGGAGGAAATTCTTTTCCCCTTTTACCTTGCATTTTCCTCTGAAGGGCAATGGATAAACTAGTGGCATCTTCTGACTGGAGATGTCAATCATGGAACAGATGGTTGCCTGTGCGGAAACGGAGACCCTGCGCGTCAGCTCCCTGCGGGCTTTTACCTACTGTCGGCGGCTATTTTATCTTGAAGAAGTTGAAGAGCTGTACACCCAAAATGAGTCAGTCTTTGCGGGGCGACGGCTCCACGTAGAACTACAAAAGCTAGAACGGGGAGATTGGCAAGAATTCCGTCTTGAAAGCATCGCTCTGGGCTTACGCGGACAAGTTGATGCCCTGCGCACCCTTGAGGGACATTTAATTCCCTATGAGCACAAAATCGGTCGCTGTTATCGCGATCGCCAGCGACAGCCCCAAGCTTGGCACAGTGACAGGGTACAAATTTTGGCCTATGCCTGCTTACTGGAAACCGTTCTCGGCGTCACTGTGCCCGAAGGCCGCATTCACTATCACCGGGATAACGTCACTGTCCGAGTTCCTGTGGATGAGTCAGGCCGCCAACTGGTGCGCGACACGATTGAGCAAGCACGTCAACTGCGCGCTTCCCTAGAACGTCCCCCTGTATGCAGCAATGAAAGACTCTGCCTCAACTGCTCCTTAGCACCTGTTTGCCTACCCGAAGAAGCCCGCCTCGCTCGGGATCCTGAGCATTTACCCCTGCGGTTATTTCCAAGGGATGACGAACGGGAGATTATCCACATCACCGTTGGCGAAGCTCTCATCAAGCGCGCTGGCAAGCAGCTCAGGATTGCGATTCAAGATCAACCTGAGCAAAAGCTACCCATTCAGCAGGTGGGTCAAGTCGTGATCCACAAATTTGCCCAAATTACCACCCCCGCCATTCATCTGTGCGCCGATGAGGGTATTGGTATTCACTTCATCAGCAGTGGTGGGCGTTACATCGGCAGCATTGACAACCGCAAAGGCAGTATTCAGCGGCGTATTCGTCAATATCAAGCCCTGACAAACCCAGATCAGTGTTTACATCTTGCCCGGTTACTGGTGAATTGTCGGGGACAGAGTCAGCGCCGCCTGCTCCTGCGAGGACAGCGGAATCGCCAAGACCCTCTGCCGCCATTACAGGATATCACCACCCAAATGGAGCGGCACCTCAGTACCCTCTCCCAAGCCGATTCCCTAGAGACTCTACGGGGTATTGAAGGCCATCTCGCTGCCCTGTATTTTTCAGCGTTGCCCTATCTACTGGCGGATCACGTTCCCAAGAAGTTGCACTTCAACGGTCGCAATCGCCGCCCCCCTAAAGATCCGTTTAATGCGTTGCTGAGTTTTGGCTATGGCATGCTCCTCAGGGATGTGATGAATGCTATTCTCACGGTTGGTCTTGAGCCAGCCTTTGGCTTTTATCACCAGCCGCGTACTCAAGCACCGCCCCTTGCGTTAGATTTGATGGAAATTTTCCGTGTCCCCCTTGTGGATATGGTGGTTATTGGGTCAATTAACCGCATGCAGTGGAACCTTGACCAGTGCTTTGAAGTACGCCGAGATCACGTATGGCTGAGTGACTATGGTCGGCGTAAGTTCATTGAGCTCTATGAAGCTCGCAAAGGTGAAACATGGAAACACCCAGTCACCAACTACTCCCTCACCTATCGGCGACTCTTGGAACTGGAAGTGCGCCTACTAGAAAAGGAGTGGAGCGGGGAAGCGGGGTTGTTTGGCAAACTCATTTTGCGCTGAACCATGGCTGAATCTAAAAATTGGTACCTCATCTGCTATGACATCCGCGATCCCAAGCGATGGCGACAGGTTTATAAGCAGTTGGAGGGCTACGGTGAACGATTGCAGTTTTCAATTTTTCGCTGTCGTCTCACACCTCGAGAGCGGGAAAAGCTACGCTGGCAGCTCGAAAAAGTCCTAACTGAGGAAGATGATCTCCTAATCGTAGGACTGTGCAACCAATGCATAGAGCGGGTCCGTGCTTGCAACCGTTCAGGGGCATGGCCAGTGTCGCAGCAGAATTTCAAGATCTTCTAGCGTGCAAGCACCTCTGGACTCAAATATTCTCTCAATTCATCAATATTCAAAAATAGCCCCTTGACATGGTTTGAGAGTTTTTGTTAGATTTAGAGGTGCTTGAAAATCTCTGAACCTATTCCCCAGAGTGGAATTGACAACTGAATACGGGGCCAGGCTAAAAACTTTACAGCCAAAAAAAAATCAAGTGGCTGACATACTTGAAAATGACCTGTGCTAATATAGTTCTAGAGAGGCTTTTGAGGCGGGTCAGTGCCTCTACCTCTGATGCCGTAAGGCGTTGAGCACTTTTCCACGGTAGGGCCAGCGATCGCTCTATTACTTTGTGCCTCTACCTCTGATGCCGTAAGGCG